>JAGHIA010000050.1 GCA_017887445.1 Fusicatenibacter sp. | reverse complement strand
CTCCTGAGATAAGTTTACGGCAAGGCTTCCTGTCTTTTGTTATTTTACTCTACGTCCTGATATGCCGTATACGGCGGAACAGATGGTGGTGCAAATGAGGAAGCCATAAAGTCAGTTTGCTACGCGGGCTATATGCTCCAAATGAAAAACCGACTTCTGCCGTTAAGTCCAGTATACACCCAAACTTACGGCTTGTAACGCCCGGCATCGACAAAGTTTCATTCATGGTGGTGCCGGAAATCTCGGGCATGGGGGGTTGCTACGCAAAAGGAGCCCCGCTCACACCTGAATCATGTTCTCACGCCGCAAACAGCAAGTGTTTGCGGTTGACCCGTGAACAGTAACAATAGGTACACACAGCCTCTTATTACCTTATCAAGAGGGGTTGCTTTTGTCAACCGCGCATGATAAAATCATTTTAAAATCCGTAATAGTTCAGCGTTGCTGAACTATTACGCGTTTCGCGATGCACAGAAACTGCATTTCATGCAGTTTCACACTGCAGGCCTCGGGATTTTCGCACATTCTGTGCGAAAACACCTCGCGGGATAGTGACAGGCTAAACTGTTACTAAAATCCGGCATACAAAGGCGAAATATTCCGGCAGCAAAACTCCGGCAGGAAGGGAGAAATTTATGAATCCATACAACGACGACCCGGGAAACCGCCCGTTCCATGGGCAAGACCCTTACCAGAACGACCCTTATCAGAGAAATCCCTACCAGCAGCCCAGGCAATACAGGGAACCCGGCTCCTCCGGCATGGCGGCGGCCTCCGTGGTGCTTGGCGTCTGCTCCTTTGTTCTGATGCTCAGCGGCCTTTCCCCGCTGCTCGGCGGTCTGGGGATCCTGCTGGCGCTGTTAAGCCGCGGTTCCGGAACTCTAAGCGGCGCCGGAAAAGCCGGATTGATCGCATCCGCCGCGGGCCTGGTCATCGGCACAGGCGTAATGGTCTTCGTGATTATCACGGCGATGAACAGTTCCGTGATACAGCAATACAACGAATTATTTCAGGAATATTACGGGGACGATTACGGAGATTACGAGGATCCCGGCGACTCCGATTTTTATGATTACTATGACGACTTTCTGGATGAATACGGCTTCGATCAGGGAGACGATTACAAGGACTACTTTATCCCGGACGACGGCTGGTACGAAACGGTTCCCGGAACACCGGACAGCAAGGATATCCTCTGATCTGGGGTCTGTTTGAAATTCGGGATTTTCGCACATTCTGTGTGAAAACACCTCGCGGGATAGTGGCAGGCAAAACTGTTGCAAAATTGTTTTTACTATTATCTAAGGAGATTGACATGTACGAAAAAAAGAGAACTTCCGCATCCCTGAAGCGTCTGGCACGGGAGGCGCTGATCGGCCGCTACGGAGTCATGGCCGGTGCTTCCGCTCTGATGCTTGCGATGAATATCCTTTCCACCTTACTGCCGGAACAGATCTTTCCCGGCACTTCCCTTTTCAGCCAGGCAGGCTATTACATTACCACCCTGGTCATTGCCTTGCTGGTCAGCCTGTTCGGCGCGGGATATTCCCGTCTGGCGCTGGAAGTGTCCTACGAGCGGCGGCCGCCTCTTGGGGATATGCTTTATGCCTTTTACCATCACCCGGACCGCTTTCTTCTGATGTATCTGGTGCTTGCGGCCATCCAGATCGTCCTGCAGATCCCGGTCACCATCCTGAGCCGAATGTACGCCAATGCCTTTCTTTCAGATACTATGACCATTGACGAGCTTCTCTCCTACCTCAGCTTTGTCATGATGTGTTCGGCAGTCTCCACACTGGTGTACACGCTTGTGACCCTGCGCTTCACAATGGCCACCTACCTTCTGCTGGACGACGACAGTCTGGGCGGGATTCAGGCCCTGAAAGAGAGCTCCCGCATGATGAAGGGACATAAGGGCCGTTACTTCTATGTGAACATCAGCTTCTTCGGCGTTCTGCTTCTGAGTGTCTTCACCTGCGGAATCGGAATGCTTTGGACGATGCCTTATATGGAAACTACCTTCGTTTATTTTTACCGCGACCTCATAGGGGATGTGTGAAAGGCGGACGAAAGAAGGCCGGGGCGGCGGTATGCGCGGCGGGCGGCTGTGAAGGTGGGGAAAATCCGGGCCTTCCGGAGGCGTTTCAGCCGGGTACCGGCGCAATTCGTCAGGAAGTTTTGATAACTTCCCGACTCAGTGCGCCTCAGGCTCCGGACTTGCAGTCCTGCGCCTGCCCCGGCTGAAACGCCTCCGGAAGGCCCGGATTTTCTCCCACCTCCACAGATGCCCGCCGCGCATACCGCCCGCCCCGGCCTTCTTTCTGGGTCGCAAAGTGGCGTAGCGGTTGGATCCGTGGTAACCAAATGTTGATCTCGTTCGTCACAACCATCTCACGGAAAATGCTTCATGCAGCAAGCGATGCTTTCCTCATGAGCACATTATTTTACGCGCCCTCTTCAGTTTTTTTAACCTTCATCTGATCAAGTTCCCGAAGAATCTCTGCTTCCTGAGCTGTAATGCCGTCCAAAGACATAGCAGTTGCTGCAATCGCACGCTTTTCCTCAAATGTCAGCTCATGGCTTTTTGCTACCTATATTCCATTCGCGTAAGCCACAATTTGATTCGCCATTTTGTCCAGCAATGTACGCAGCAAAACGGTATCCGCATCTGTATACTGTCCAACAACGCACAGAGAGCAGGTTCCATCGAAACTTGCTGCAGAAACCTGCATTCCGGGTTTCTTTTTCAGAGGACCTCCAAACAATCCCTCCGTGGGCACCAGATTTCCCAGTGCGATATTATCTATGCTGCCCAGGTTGGTCAGTCCCAAAGAAAAACTGCCGTAAACTTTTCCCGCAACCAATGTGAGCAGCTTCATGGGCATTGTCCGGACCACTCCGTGGATCAGCGGCAGGCTGTCCATTCCGGCCAGTGGATTCTCCTTCATCTGCCGTGTCTGCTCCGCTACCTGGCAAAGGGTCGCGGAAAAGTCTTCTCCAATTCCTTCCATTAATTTTGTAGGAAATGTACCGGACATATTTCCCAGTCCTTCGGACTCACCGTCACTGCAATGCCGGCGAAGGTCGATCATAGACATCACGCTCATAGGCGCGTCTGCATCTACTCCCGGCATAGCCGCATAGGCCTCGTATAACGCTGTCAGCAGAAGATCGTTGACCGTCGCTCCCGCCGCCTTTGCTCTGCGGCGCGCAGCTGCCATAACATCCGCTGGTATGGTCATATAAACCATATTCCTGCGCCCCAGATTCTGATCGGCAAAGGGAAATTCAGATTTCACGCCGTTATCCTGTATTTTCAACAGACTGAGGATCTCTTTCAATTTTAATCCCTCATAAATCTGTTCCGGCGCCCGGCTTCCGTTTTTGATCGTCAGTTCATCAGCACACCCGGTTTCCGCCAGCATACCATAGCTCTCCGCCAGTTTAGACAACAGATATTTTCCGTCTCCGCCGTCTACGCAGAGGTGGCTGATCGTCAGCGCAACCGCGCTCTGCTTCTCATTTTGCACCAGATAACAGCGAAGCTGTGCCGGCCCTTCCGGAAGCACCGGCAGAAGCGCCAGAGACTGTGCCGTCACATATGGATCGCCCTCTGTGCGGATATACTGGAAGAAACAGCTGTCATCGTACTCCTCCTGGATGATCCAATGTGCGTTCAGCGCATCGTTGTGAAAAGAACTGTGGAGAATATCTGATTTCTGAATCAGCGCCTTTACGGCTGCGCACATCAGATCCGGATCGATCAGACCGGGATAACGCAGTACAAATCGAATGGTATTATCATTGTGTTCGTGCAGGAGATACTGAAGCTTCTCTCCAGTCCCTGCAAACATTATTTTTGACATATAATCTCCTTTCTGCAATCTATCAACCAAAATCAGACAAAGAAACCGTCACTCATAACAGTTCAGCTGGCTGAACTGTTACCGTCACTCAGCAGATGTGCCATATCTTGAGACAGTTCCAATGGTGAATGACGGTTCTACACGGCTGCAGGCACATCCCAGCATATTTGATCATCTGACCGCAATTTCAACCGTGATTGGCATTTTTGCGGCTGCCTTTAAAAGATGTACTGCACCAGCAGCATATAGCAAATAGTCCCTCCGGCGATGGACAGGAGCATTTGCTTTTTCCACAGGTGCAGGCCTACGACAACGGAAACAGCGACCAGCTCCGGCAGACCGTGGGTCCCTGTGAAAACGTTCAGGTTTCTCAAGGAATACACCACCAACAGACCGAACACAGCGGCTGGCAGGACTTTTCCAAGATACCGTATATATTTGGGCGTTGGTTTGCCTGCAGGAAAGATTAAAAACGGCAGGAACCGGGTCAGGGCGGTTCCAAGGATTACCATACAGATCGTAACAATCTGCTGTGTCAGCGTCATACTGCCGCCCCCTTTCTTTCCAATGGTTTTCTTAAAACAGTCAGCATGACCACGATCGCAGCCATGGCTGGAACCAGAAAGTTTTCCGGTCCGAATACAACAACGCATAACGCGGACAGTCCAATCCCCAGCAAAGCGCTGGTATGGTCCTTCTCCTTCATCCATTGTTCCAGGAAAATAACTACAAACATGGCCGTCATCACAAAGTCCAGACCTTCCGTGTTAAAGCTGATCAGCGAGCCGAAAATCCCACCCAGAGTCGCGCCTGTAAACCAATACATATGGTTCAGAAGCGTCACAAAAAACATAAACCAGCCCTTGTCCACATCCTCCGGAATCTTAGCCGTATAGTTGATGGAAAAACTCTCGTCACACATTCCAAAGATCAGATAAAACTTTTTCCAGCCAATTCCTTTCCATTTATCCAACATGGAAATCCCATAAAAAAGATGTCTCGCGTTGATCATGATGGTCATAAGCAGCGCCTGAACGGGATCAAACGCGCCGAGAAGCATATTCACCGTCACAAACTCTATCGATCCGGCAAAGATCAGCAGACTCATCAACATCGGATACAAAAAATGGAACCCCGAAACATTCATATAAATCCCATAAGTCAATCCCAGAAACCAAAACCCCGCAAAAATTGGCAGCGTATACGGAAACGCACACCTCAGCGCTTTCTTTATCACTTGTCCTTTGCTCTGCATTAGAATCTCCTTATTCTCATAATTTGATGCCGGGGCAGCAACCGGGACCCGCGGCATCATAAAATCCTTCGGTCATACTCTCCCCACACTGCATCCGCCCCATCACGAAACAATTCCCAGATACTCCCGCAAGAATTAACCCTTCTAAGATTATCACTCTATCCGCCCAGATTCAACAACAAAATATCGGGGGCAAAAGCTGGTACCCGCGGATGGGCTCTGAACATTCACACATTTACAGGAACCTTAAACCCCTTAGTTTTCAAAAAATTTGCGTTGTGTCCCCAAAGAAAGCTGTCTGAGCCTGCGAGTTTTGAATATATTTTACAAGCCTTTTGAAATTGCCAGTGGTACAATGAAAGAGTTTAAGGAGGAAATGTCCATGAAAAGAGAAACAAAAACGGTAGTCTACGATGAGGAACTGCGTATAGAAGCCTACCGCTTTGAGGGAATTGTGCAGCCGTTTCCCAATCATTTCCATGAATACTATGTGATCGGGCATTTATCTGCGCTGCTTACGATTTTTATTTGGGGAACCACTTTTATTTCTACCAAAGTGCTGCTGACAGATTTTCAGCCCATAGAAATTCTGTTTTTTCGTTTCCTTATGGGATTGCTGGCACTGCTGACCGTTTATCCTCACCGTATGCCAAAGACGACAGGCAGACAGGAACTTGCCTTTGCCGGAGCGGGTCTATGCGACGTGTGCCTTTATTATCTGCTGGAAAATATCGCGTTGACCTATACGCTGGCCTCCAATGTGGGAGTGATCATTTCCGTCGCTCCTTTCTTTACCGCGATTTTGTCCCATATCTTTTTAAAACAGGACGAGAAACTGCGTGGCAATTTCTTCCTTGGCTTTCTTGTGGCTATGGCGGGAATTGCGCTGATCAGCTTCAACGGTTCCTCCTTCCGGCTCAATCCCGTGGGGGATCTGCTGGCACTGCTGGCCGCTCTTTTATGGGCCTGCTATTCCATCCTGACAAGAAAGATCAGTGATTTCGGATATCATACCGTCCAGACCACCAGGCGGGTGTTCTTTTACGGCATTCTGTTTATGATACCGGCATTGTTCTTCTTTGACTTCAAGTTTGATCCGGAACGATTTGCGAACCTGACCTATCTGCTGAACATGATCTTCCTGGGCCTGGGGGCTTCCGCACTCTGCTTCGTCACATGGAACTTTGCGGTTAAACTGCTTGGAGCAGTAAAGACCAGCATTTATATTTATCTGGTTCCTGTTATCACGGTGGCGGCTTCTGTGCTGATCCTCCATGAGCCGTTTACCTGGCTGACGGGAGCCGGAACCGTTCTTACGCTGGCAGGGCTGCTGCTCTCCGAAAGCAAACAATTTAAGAAAAAAGGAAATTGAAATGGATTTACAAAATAAAAATTTTCAAACACGCTCTGGATCGCAGGGATCCCTCCCGGCGTCCCCAGCAGCCAGAAAGGGAGGAGGGGCAGGCGGCATGTGCCGGCGGGGGGCATCTGCAGGGAAGCGAGAAACTCTTAACGCTCCAAAGGCCCGCCGGCAGGGGCAGAGTCCGGACCACACGTCCGGACTCTGAGGCGCACTGAACCGGAAAATCATCAGATTTTCTGGTGAATTGCGCCGGTCCCCTGTCGGCGGGCCTTTGAGGCGTTTAGAGTTTCCGCCTCCCTGCAGCCGCCCCCGCTGGCACATGCCGCCTGCCCCTCCTCCCTTTCGTCCGCACTCTCCACAAGCATGTCGAAAAATGTTGAATTCATGTCCTCCTTGTGCTAAAGTAGTCGTAAAAAGTAACTGGAAAAAAATGGAAAAATCCGTAGGAGGGAATTCATATGGTGCGTGAATACTTGCAACAGAATGTATATGAAGCTCTGCAAAGCCGGCTGAAATTCATTTTTGAAGAATTCGACAACATCTACATCTCTTTTTCCGGCGGAAAAGACAGCGGGCTTCTTCTGAACCTGGCCCTGGACTTCCGCGACGAATACTACCCGGACAAGACCGTGGGCGTTTTTCACCAGGATTTTGAGGCCCAGTATACCGTCACGACGGAATACATCGAGCGGACCTTCGAGAACCTGAAAGACCGCGCCGAACGTTACTGGGTCTGCCTGCCCATGGCCACGCGGACCGCGCTCAGCAGCTACGAAATGTTCTGGTATCCATGGGATGACAGAAAAGAGGCAAGCTGGGTGCGTCCCATGCCGAAGAAAGATTATGTGATCAATCTGAAAAATAACCCAATGACAACGTACCGCTATAAAATGCACCAGGAGGACCTGGCCAAACAGTTCGGACGCTGGTACCGGATCTCCCACGGCGACAAAAAGACCGTCTGCCTTCTTGGCATGCGCGCCGCCGAATCTCTGCAGCGTTACAGCGGTTTTCTCAACAAGAAATACGGCTACCAGGGAAAATGCTGGATCACCAAACAATTCAAGGACGTGTGGTGTGCTTCACCGCTGTATGACTGGACGCTGAACGATGTCTGGCACGCCCATTATCTGTTCGATTACGACTACAATCATCTGTACGACCTCTATTACAAGGCAGGTCTTAAGGTTACGCAGATGCGCGTGGCCTCTCCGTTCAACGACTATTCCAAGGATTCCCTGAATCTCTACCGGGTCATCGACCCGGAAATCTGGGTGAAACTGGTAGGCCGGGTGCGCGGCGCGAATTTCGCCTGCATCTACGGAAAGACGCGGGCCATGGGGTACCGCAACGTCACCCTTCCCGAGGGACATACCTGGAAATCCTACACGCTGTTTCTTCTGGACACGCTCCCTGCCAGGCTGAGGAACAACTATGTGAAAAAATTCAATACGTCCATCCAGTTCTGGCACGAAACCGGCGGCGGCCTGGACGAGGAGACCATCAGGGAACTGGAAGAACACGGCTACAAGATCCGCCGCAACGGAGTTTCCAACTATACCCTGAACAAGAAATCCCGTGTGGTCTTTATCGGAAACATTCCCGACGACACCGACGACATCAAGTCCACCAAGGATATTCCCAGCTGGAAACGCATGTGCTACTGTATTTTGAAAAACGACCACATCTGCCGTTTTATGGGGTTCGGCATGAACCGGGAACAGCAGAAACGGATCGACGCCATCAAGGCAAAATATAAGAGTGTGGAGGCAATGAATTATGGAGTATAAAAGTCCTGTGTACAATGTCATCGCCGTACCCATTGAAAAGGTACAGCCAAACACCTACAACCCCAACACCGTGGCGCCGCCGGAGATGAAGCTGCTCTATGAGAGCATCCGCATCGACGGCTACACCATGCCCATCGTCTGCTACTATTCCAAGGCGGAGGACATTTATATCATCGTGGACGGCTTTCACCGCTACCGGGTGATGCTGGAGCACCAGGATATCTATGAGAGGGAAAAAGGCCTTCTCCCGGTGTCCGTCATCGACAAACCCATCGACCAGCGTATGGCCAGCACCATCCGCCATAATCGCGCCCGCGGCAGCCATGACGTGGACCTGATGAGCAATATCGTCAAAGAGCTTCACGACTTCGGCCGCTCCGACGCCTGGATCTCCAAGCATCTTGGCATGGACAAGGACGAGATCCTGCGCCTGAAGCAGATCACCGGCCTGTCCGCGCTGTTTAAGGATGTGAAATTCGGTCAGGCCTGGCAGCCGGCCGACGACGAGGAGACAGAGCCGCTGGAAGATTTTCCGGAGGAATAACAAAACGCCTCGCCGATTCACAAAATCCCACGCTGATCAGGCCAAGACGCATAAGAAAGTAAATGAAATTTCCCGGCAGAACCGGCGTGGTGAAAATCACGCCGGTTTTTCCGTGCTTACCTCCCAAAACCACTGAATCTCTGTGGTTCTGATGGGACCACGCTCCACGCTTATTTAAAAGAGTGCAGCTCGTGGTCCAGTTCCAGTTCCAGTACCAGTGCCTGCCATGGCTGCAGAACAACGACTCCGCAGCCTTCCCCCCGTGCAGCCGTCTCCCGGGCCTCGTAATTATCCAGCAGAACCTTTCGAATGTTCCACGGCTTCGCAGTCACCGCCGGCTCGTCGCTAAAATTCACCAGCACAGCCAGACGCTGCCCCTCCCGGCGCCGCTCAAATCCCCAGAGCTGCCGGGATTCCTGCTCCCGCGGACAAAAAGAACCGTAGATCCATGTATCCTCGTAAGTGCCGTTCCTTCGCAGCGCCACAACCTTCCGGAAAAATTCCCGCAGAGACCCCGGCATCCTCTGGGCTTCCACGTTACACACCTCATAATCCGGATGGATGGGGAACCATGGCTCCACGTCGGAAAATCCTCCGAACGCCTCGCTGCTCCACTGCATAGGCGTGCGGGCGTTCTCCCGGCTGGTGGCGTTGATCTTGTCCAGGGCTTCCTTTTCCGACATCCCATCCAGCAGATATCCCTGATAATTATTATAGGTTGCCAGATCCGCGTATTCTTCTATGCGCTCTCTGGGGTACCCTGTCATTCCGATCTCCTGCCCCTGATAAAGCATAGGGATCCCCGCCAGATAAAAATACAGCACCGGAAGCATGGAAAGGCTGTAAAAGTTCTGCTTTTCTTTCGGGAGAAAACGGTCCGGCACCCGGATCATATCGTGATTTTCCTGATAATTGCAGAAAAATCCCTTTCCCTCCATCTCTGCCTGCCGGGCAAACACACGGTCGCGGATATCCGCCAGCATCTCCTTCCACCGGCCCTTCCAGACGCCATCCTGCTGATTGTGGAAACAGTGGCAGAAATCAAACACGGAACAATAGTACCCGTCCTCCCCGATATAAGCGTTCAGCCGGTCCTCGGGAATATCGTCCACCTCCGCCAGCGTAAAGCAGTCATATTTTTGGAAGGTGCGCTGTTTCAGCTCATTGAGAAATGTCTCAATCCCCTCCACGTTGCGGAACCACCGCATTCCCGCGTGCAGGCCATCGGGACCGTCCGCCGGAAGATTCCGGTAGGAAAAATCCTTCTTGATATGGGAAATCGCGTCGATACGGAACCCTCCGATCCCAAGTTCCAGCCAGTCGTTGACCATCCGGTACAGTTCCTCCCGCAGCTCTTCGTTCTCCCAGTTCAGATCTGGCTGTCCCACCGTAAACAGATGAAGATAATAGTAATCGCTCTCTCCCATCCGCTCCCAGGCGCTTCCGCCAAACAAGGATCTCCAGTTGTTGGGCGGCGTATCCTTGCTGCCTTTGCGGATCACATAGTATTTCCCGTACTTGCCCTCCGGGTCCTTTCGCGCCTCCTGGAACCAGGGATGCTGGTCGGACGTATGATTGATCACCAGGTCCATAAGAACGGTCATTCCCCGCTCGTTGGCCTCCCGGATCAGCCGCTTCAGATCCTCCCTGGAGCCGAACATGGGGTCGATCTTTGTATAGTCCGAGATATCGTACCCATGGTCCATCATCGGCGATTTGTACACCGGGCAGAGCCAGAGCATATTGACGCCCAGCTCCTGCAGCAGGTCCAGCCTGCGGATAATCCCGGGAATGTCCCCGATGCCATCGGAATTGGAATCCTGAAAGCTTTTTGGATAAATCTGATACCCCACCAAACGGTGCCACCACTTTTCTCTCATTTTCTTAACCTCCTGTATGATCTTTTAGAGTGTGCGTGCAGATTGCAGGAATGAATTTTCAAACACACTCTAAAATTCATTCCTGCAATCTGCACGCTCTAAAAGACCCGCAGAACAGACGCAGCAAAAATGCTGCTCATCTGCTCTGCGGGTTTTCTTTTTTGTCCGTCAGCAGTCTGTTCCCATGAAATCAATGCACAGACCTGACCGGACTGCCGCTTTTCTATTTTACTCCTTAACTGCTCCGATTACCATACCGGATACAAAATATTTCTGCAGGAACGGATAAATTACCAGCAACGGCACCGTCGATACGACGATCTTGGCCGCGTTGAAGGTACGGTTGTTCATAGACGACATCTGCTTTAACTGCTCCGCGTCTGTGATCTGGGTGATATCCACCGTCAGCTGCTGAATGTAGGTCTGCAGAGGATACATGGCCGACTTGCTCATGTAGATCAATCCTGAGAAGTAATCGTTCCAGTGGTTGACAATGGAGAACAAAGCCACCGTAGCCAGAGCCGGCAGGGATACCGGAAGATAGATCTTCACCAGAATCTGGATCGGACTTGCGCCGTCGATCCGCGCCGCCTCGTCCAGGGAATCCGGAACACCTTTGAAAAAGTTGATCAACAGAATCACGTTAAATACCGGAACCGCGCCCGGAAGCACCAAAGACCAGATGGTATTGGTCAGATGCAGATTGCTGACTACCATGAACAGCGGGATGATACCGCCGGAGAACAGCATCGCGAAAATGACAAACTTGATATAGATTTCTCTGGCCGGGAAGCGCAGCTTACTCTTGGAAAGAGGATACGCCATCGTCACGGTAAAAAACATATTGATCAGCAGGCCGAGAACCACTCGTTCCACAGAAATCAGGAACGATTTCCAGAACTGGGAGTCGTTCAGAAGCTTGCTGTACGCGGTAAAATTCACATCCTTGGGAAGCAGTCCCACCTCGTTGGCGGCCACCGCGTCGCTGCCGCTGAAGGAAATAGCGATCATGTTCAGCAGAGGGAGCAGACAGCTGAGCGTAAAGCCGATCACTACCGCCCAGATGATAATATCGGAAACCAGTTTTCCGGGTTTTACTTTTTTCATTACTCCACACCCTCCCTTTAAAAGATTCCGCTTCCGGTGAACTTCTTCGCCGCCTTATTGGCGCCCATGATCAGTATGAAGCTTATCACAGACTTGAACAGGCCCACCGCGGTACCAATGCTGTACTGCCGTTCCACCATACCGATACGGTATACATAAGTATCGATGATATCACCGGTCTGGTAAACGATCGGATTATACAGGTTGAAGATCTGGTCGAAGCCGGCGTTTAAGATATTGCCCAGGTTCAGCGCCGTCATCAGCACGATGGTCGGCAGAAGGCTGGGAAGCGTAATATGTAAGATCTGTTTGAACCGGTTCGCGCCGTCGATGGACGCCGCCTCGTACAGTCCAAGGTCGATGCTGGTCAGCGCCGCCAGATATACCACGGAGTTGTAGCCAAACTCCTTCCAGACATCGGTGGCTACCATAACCTTCCTGAACCAGGCGTTGTCCGCCAGGAACTGGATCGGATCGCCGCCCAGCGCGGAGATCACGCTGTTGATAGGGCCGGTCAGCGAAAACATGTTGGTGACAACCGTCGCCAGCACGACCCAGGACAGGAAGTGCGGCAGATAAACGACCGTCTGGAAGGTCTTTTTAAATACCTTCACCCGGATCTCATTGAGAAGAATCGCAAACAGCACCGGAATGATAATGTTGAATACCAGTTTTCCAAACGCGATCACCAGCGTGTTGACGAACACCTGGCGGCTGTCCGGCAGGCTGAAAATGAACTTGAAGTTTTCCAGTCCCACCCACTTGGATCCGAAGATACCCTTGGCCGGACTGTAGTTTTCAAACGCCATGATCGAGCCGAACAGTGGAACAAACACGAAAATCGCCAGCATGATCATACCAGGCAGCAGCATCAGATGAAACATCATTTTTTCCTTGCCCGCGTGTCCGGAAGATTTCCGGGCCGCAGCCTTACTGTTTTGTCCCATATGCCCCTCCTAACTTTTCTTCCCGCACAGGGCGGGATATTGAGCCGCCGGCCGTTCTTTCGGCCGGCGGCAGATGAATGACGTTACCGTTATTTTGAGGATAATTCCTCGTTGATCTCGTCGGTGATGGTCTGTCCTCCCGCGGAGGTCCAGCTCTCAACAAATTCGTCGAAGGAAGACATCTCCGCCTCGCCTACGATGATCTGAAGCACCGTCTGCAGCTCCATTTTCTCCAGAGACGCCCACTTTGTGGCCATGGTCTCCGTGGTCTCAAAGTAAGACGGAGTCAGGAAGTTTGCAGGCTCCTCCTGGAATTTGTGGATCGCCACCATACGGGACATATACTGAGAATAATCTGCGGAATCCGCTTTCTGTCCGGCAGCCTCAGCTTCCTGGAACCGTACGATCGAGTCATAGTAACCCATCTCCTCTGTGGTAAGCGTGGAGGCTTCCGCCTCTCCGTTGATAACCGCTTCGATGTTCTGCGTCATGATCTCCGCGTTGTTACCCGGCTGTACCTGGCAGTACAGCGGCCAGTTGAAGTAGGCGATACTCTGGTTCTCTCTGATCTCGTTGGCCGCGTCGGTGGTATCCTGCATTGCGTACTCAGAGTTTACATTTACGATCTTCATAGCAATCTCCGGATGCTCATATCCTTTGCGCACAACCACAAATCCGCCATAGGATTTGGTGTTGATGGCGTTGATCGCGCCCTCGGAACCTACCGGCGCGCTGACGTTGATCCACTCAGCGTCGTCGTCCGCGTAGGAGGAAGTCATGGCCGGGTTAAACGGCGCCCACCACGGTCCGATAAACGCGCCGCACTGTCCGCTGGAGATCAGCGCTACAATGTCGTCGTTGGTTCTTGTGGTAAATTCCTTGTCGATCAGGCCTTCCGCGTACCAGTCTGCCATCAGCTGCAGGGCATCCTTCATCTCCGGCTGAATGGAGCCGTAAACCGCGTTTCCGTCGTCGTCTGTGATCCAGATGTTCGGATAGGCGCCCAGCGCAGTGAAAATATTGTCCACCGCGAAGGTGTTGTTGGGATAGTCGCCGTATACGCTGGACAGCGCTGCCAGGCCTACGGTATTTGCCTGCCCGTCTCCGTCAGGATCGTTATTGACGAAGGCTCTCAGCACTTCGGCCATCTCGTCCAGGGTGGACGGTTCTTCCAGGTTCAGATTCTCCAGCCAGTCTTTTCTCAGCCACAGGAAATCCTGGCCGTCGCTCAGCTGCGTTTTCGGGATTGCCATGATCTTTCCGTCAAAGGTAACGGTATTGATGGGGTTGTTGTCGCCGTAGCTTTCGTAGGACTGCTTAACGGTATCGCAGGCCAGATTGTTGTACACGTCGGTTAAATCCTCCACCAGGTCGCTCTCCACCAGCTCCACCAGTGTGGAATAATCCTGTACAAACATAATGTCGGGAATCTCCTGGGAAGCGATGGCCAGAGATACCTTCTGGTTATAATCGTCTCCGGTCTGAGCCTCAAATTCGTTCTCGTTCTGAATGTTGAGCAGCTCCTTCAGATAACGGGTATAGGCGTTGTCGCTGGGCGTATCGTTCTCATAGGCGGTTCCGGCCAGCGTGTCCGCGCCCTGCGCCGTCAGGTTATAACCGGTGGTATAGGTCACCAGTTCCGGATATTTTCCGTAAGGGTCGTTGGCAGCTTCTTCCCAGGCGGCTTTCTCCTCTTCGGTCATATTGGCTGTGCTGTCGCCGGAATCTCCGCATCCGGCGATGGTCGTCCCGAGCATCAGCATAGCGAGCGTCATGCTTATGACTTTCTTTTTCATCCTTTTTTCCTCCAATTCTTCAGATTCGGTCAGTCTTTGAACGTCCGCACTGCGGTCTTTGGATTTTCACGCATTCTGCGGGAAAACACCCCGCGGGATAACGACAGGCCAAACCGTTACCAGGCCGGACATTCAAACCGACAGAACTGTTCGGCCAGCTGAATAGCTGCAGCTGACTTTGACAGTTTACGTTCAGAGACTGTTACCTTTTGTGTACACCGTTTTCGATAAAGTTTCTGTTACGAAAAGGATAACAGAATCTCCCCTGGGGTTAAATATTAAATTTCCGTAAAACATATCACTTTTCCGCAAATATGAAAATAGCACTTGAAAAATTACTGCATATTGACGAAAATATAGGTTGGATAGTAAAATTTTATTTATAATTTCAGGTGTTTTTAACAATACCACAGGGAGTTCTATGTATAAAATGCTTATTGTTGATGATGAAAAAATTGAACGGGACTGCATTCGCTATCTGATCGAATCCAGTCCCCTGAACCTGGAAATGAGGGAGGCCTCCGACACGGAACAGGCGCTGCAGATTCTACGGGACTGGCCGGCGGACATTCTGTTTACCGACGTACAGATGCCCTCCAGCTCAGGTCTGGAGCTGGCCCGGGAGGCCCGTCAGTTCCTTCCCAATCTGAAAACCATTATTTTCAGCGGGCACGCGGAATTTGAGTACGCCAGAGAAGCCGTCACCCTCGGCGCGGAAAACTATATCCTGAAGCCCGTTGTCCCCAAGGAGCTGGAACGGACGCTGACCAAGGTTATCCGCGAGCTGGACGAGGCCTATGACACAGAGCTTCGCCAGAACCAGCAGCAGACCTACCTGCTCCAGTACGCGCTGCAGCAATGCATCAACGGAAACTACTCTCCGGAAAAATTTTCCCCGGAGATCACCGGAGCGCTTGGAAATTTCCGTCAGCTGATCCTGCTGGATTTTTCCGTGCCGTTTTTGTCGGGAAATTACACGGTCCTGTACGACGGCCTGCGGACCTGCCTGAATCTGGATATGGAAACCCTGAGCCTTTCGCCCACCCAGGCTCTGCTGTTTCTGCGCCATTCCTGCCCGGATTCCTACGCGCTGGCCCAGGATCTACACCAGTATATCCTCAGAAATTTCCAGACGGACTGCTGCGTCTCCGTCAGCCGCCCCGTCGCCCGTTACCAGGAACTTCCCGACGCCTACACCGACGCTGAACAGCAGATCGAGCAGCGGTTCTGGAATTCCGACAACCATATCTTCGCCTACGACCATCCGGTACCGGCTCCGGAGGTTTCCCCGCAGGCCAGCGACGAGGAACTGCTGTCCGTCATCCGCCGGAGCCTTTCCGCGAAAGACGCCGCCAGCCTTCGAAAAAACCTGGGGCTTCTGTTTGAAAAATACGCCGTGCCGTCCAACCAGTCGCAGATTTATGTGAAGTTTTTCTTCTCCAATCTTGTAACCGCCCTGTACCCGTATCTTCCCCGGGAAACCTCCGGAAGTGAAACGCCTCCGCTGGAGCGGCTCATTACAGAGTTGTACCTCCAACAGGATATTTCCCGGATCATCCGGACGGTGCAGTCACTGGCTGACAGTGTCCTGCAGGCCTACGAGGCCTGTGACAGCGGTGTGCGAAGAGAAATCCTGGAGGTCAAGGACTATATCGCCAGACATTACAGCGGCAACCTTTCTGTGGAACTGCTGGCCTCCATCGTCTACCTGACGCCGGACTACTTAAGCCGGCTGTTCAAAAAGAGTACGAAGGTCAGCCTTTCCCAGTACATACGGCAGGTGCGCATGGAAAAGGCCAGCGAACTGCTGCTCACCACCAACCGGAAGGTCATCGATATCGGAACCGAGGTAGGATACCCCAATTACTCCTATTTCTGTCAAAGTTTCCGGGAATATTACGGGAAATCTCCGGAAAAATACCGGCAGGAGGAACATCATGAAGCACATACTTAACGTTTATCTGAACCTCAACTACAAGCGGAAAATGGTGCTGACCTGCGTTCTGGTGGGCCTGATCCCTCTGACCTTGCTGGGCGCTTTCTGCTACTACCAGACGGTCCGGCTGCTGCTGGAAAAAGAGCAGGATTCCATGTCCTCGGCGGTGAACACCGCCTACAACTCTCTGAACCACGAAATCCAGCTGTACGAGGACCAGCTGGCCTATCTGACCAACCTGGAGACCATCATCCGCGTAGCCTCCGATTCCTACGACACTACCATTGAAAAGTTTGAGGTCCTCAACTACACCTACGACGTCCTCCTTGCAGGAATCTATTCCCAGCACCCGGAAATCGCCCAGATCACGCTCTATGTGGACCGGACGGATCTGTTCCACGGCAAGCAGCTGCGCCCGCTTAAGGATCTGGAGACGGAACCCTGGTACGACTCCCTGGCCAGCGCCACCCATCCGGTATGGCACCTGGACGCGGACGGCTACATCTGCATCCTTCAGAAGATCCCGGACCCGTATATTAAGTTTATCTCCTCCTATTCCAGCCATTGTCTCTGCATCCGCATGGAACCTTCCGTATTTTTCCAGGTACTGGACGGACTGTCTGTGGACTACCATCTGAACATCGGCACAGAAGAGGAAACCTTTTACGATTATATGGATCCGGCCATCGAGCATATCAACGCCGGACACGATGCCTGGACCTCCAAGACCAGCCAGCCGCTGGACAACGGCTGGACCATCCTGCTGGAAAAACCGTCCCAGATCCTCGCGGCTCCCGCGGACCAGATGGTGTTTATCATTTTCCTGGTAGTCCTTGTGTGCGGCGCGCTGATTCTTATGGTCAGCAATTATCTATCAGGATTTTTCGCCGGGAAGGTGAACCGTATGCTGCAGGTGATGCAGGAGGTGCAGAAAGGAAATCTTTCCGTGCAGATCCATGACAGCTGCCCGGACGAGATCGGCCGGCTAACCAACAGTTTCCAGCAGATGATCGATGAACTGAACCGGCTGATCACCGAAAACTATCAGAACAAGATCACACTGAAGGAGACACAGCTGCTGGCTTTGCAGGCGCAGATCCATCCTCATTTTCTCTATAACTGTCTGTCGCTGATCAACAGCCGGGCGCTGATGAACCGGCAGCCGGAGATCAGCGAGATGGCGCAGCTTCTCTCCACGTTTTACCGCACCTCCCTGAACAAAGGGCGGTCGGAAACGCTGCTGTCCAACGAGATACGGAACGTCCAATCCTACATAAAGATTCAGCTGATGCTCAACGACAACGCCTTCGACGTGGTATACCAGATCGACCCGCAGCTGCCGGAACAGGAGATCCCCAACCTGCTGCTCCAGCCTCTGGTGGAAAACGCCATCGTCCACGGAATCCTGCCCAACAAATCGAAGCGCGGCACCCTCTACCTGACGGTGACGCAGGTCAGCGACCATATCCATTTTATTATCATGGACAACGGGCTCGGCATCCCGGAGGAAAAAATTCCAGCGCTGACGCAGATACAGTCCGACGGCTACGGACTGAAAAACGTCCAGGAACGGCTCAAGCTCACCTACGGGGACGAGTACGGACTTACCATCAACAGCATCGTCAATGAAAGTACCATGATCACCTTTACTGTGCCGATCCGGAATGCGTGAAATTTTACGAAAAGGGACCGCCGCACGGACGAATAAATCCGTGCGGCGATCCCTTTTCCTGTGTATGAATCAAATATAATTCCAAGCCAGCAATGCCTGAAAAAAATTGCGTCTCCTGCCCTCTCAGTTTTCCTGCAGAAAATACCGCATCATCTCCCAGCCTTTTTCCACACAATTTCCGGAAGCCTTGGCCTCCCGCTCGCCATACCTCCAGCCGTTGTCCTGGGGCGCCGTGCTGTCGTAGAGCAGATACGGCACCGGCTCCGCCACATGGGTGCGCAGCCTTACCGGCGTCGGGTGGTCCGGGAGCAGCAGCAGGCGGTAAGGCACGCCGGACGCGTCCATCCGCCGCAGCAGCGGCTCCAGCACCTGCCGGTCGATGTTCTCGATGGCCTTCACCTTCCGCGCGGCGCTTCCCTGATGCCCCATTTCGTCCGGGGCCTCCACATGGATATAGGCAAACTCATACCCTTCTTTCAAAAGCGCGTCCGCGGCAGCCTGCGCTTTTCCCTCATAGTTGGTGTCCAGTCCGCCGTTGGCCCCCGGTACCTGGGCACAGCTCATTCCAGCGCCAATGGCGATGCCCTTCAGAAGGTCCACCGCCGAGATCATCATTCCTTTTTTGCCGAACTTCTGCCGAAAATCCGACAAAGCAGGCCGTGTGCCCGCGCCCCAGAACCAGAAGCTGTTGGCAGGATGTTTTCCCTGACGCTTTCTTTCCAGATTCAGCGGGTGATCTTTCAATATCTCATAGCTGCGTTTCTGAATGGAAAGCAGCAATGGGTCTGTGGTCAGCCATTGGCCGATCTTTTTCTCCAGGATGTCGTGGGGCGGCGTCAGTTCCGGCTGGCGGCCGTTTCTCCAGAGCATACAGTGACGGTAGCTGGTCCCCACAAAGAACCGGCAGTCCGGAATATCCAGCTGCTCCACCACAGCATTCAGCAAAATCCCCGCGTCCTCTGTGGAGATTTCCCCGGAGCTATGGTCGAGGATCGTCTGCTCCTCGTAGGGCGCGTCCTCCTCCGTCAGCGTCACCAGGTTGCAGCGAAGGGCAATGTCCCCGTCCTCCATCTGCGCGCCGATGCTCAGCGCTTCCAGCGGCGAGCGGCCGGTATAATACTGCTTCGGGTCGTAGCCCAGCACCGAAAGGTTCGCCGTGTCGCTGCCCGGCGCCATTCCCGCAGGGATCGTGGCAGTCATGCCGATCTCCGACCGGGCCGCCAGCCAGTCCATCCGCGGCGTCGCGGCATATTCCAGCGGCGTCTTCCCGCCCAGTTCCTCCAGCGGCTCATCCGCCATTCCGTCTCCCAATACCACAATATATTTCATCCTGTCCCCTCCTGTTCGAAAAGCATATGGCAGTTCAGCCGTCTACTATCCCGCAAGGCATTTTCACGCAGAATGCGCGAAAATACCAAGACCTGCAACCCGAAACTGCATGAAATGCAGTTATGTGTAACTATGCAGCCAGGTCTGCGTATTTACTACGCAGACCGTATGAAAACGTAACGCATGCGCCGTATTTCAGATTCTCGCGCGGATCCTGCTGAGGATTCCGTCCAGTTTCTCCGCCCGCTCTCTGAAAGAACGCTCCGTAATCATTTTTGTCACGAAGGCAAACTCCTCCGGCAGTCCCGGCACGGTCACAACATCCACCGGTCCGAACAGGTTTTCCACTTCCTCTTTACGCTCTGCCGGCGTTCCGCAAACACGCACAAAGAAACGGCTTCTCACTTCGTCGATGTTCATCAGTTCCAGCTTGCGGTTGCTCCAGTTGACCATGACGTTTCTGTGCAGATGCTTTGCGCAGTCTACCACGTCGGAAACCACGGCGCTGGCTGTGGGCAGTTTTCCTGCCCCGCTTCCGTAAAACATAGCGTCTCCCAGCACGTTTCCGTGGATAAAGATGGCGTTAAAGACGCCGTTGACGCTGTACAGGGGACTCTTTTTGCTGATCATCACCGGACTTACCATGGCGTAGAAGCCTTCCTCCATTTTCCGGCTGGTGGCCAGAAGCTTGATGCTGGTCCCCATGGCCACGGCGTATTTGATATCCGCCGCGGTGATTTTTGTGATGCCCTCCGTATAAATATCCTCATAGCGCACATGATTTCCGTACGCCAGGGAAGAAAGGATCGCGATCTTGCGGCAGGCGTCGTATCCTTCCACGTCCGCCTCCGGTTTTCGCTCTGCGTAGCCGTAATTCTGGGCTTCCTTCAGCGCGTCGGCAAACTCGGAGCCGTCGCTGGCCATTTTGGTCAGGATATAGTTGGTGGTCCCGTTGAGGATTCCCGTTACCTCGTCGATCTCGTCGGCGGTCAGAGAGGAATTCAAGGGGCGGATGATGGGAATGCCGCCGCCGCAGCTGGCCTCGAACAGATAATTGATGTTTTTCTGCCGCGCAAGCTCCAGAAGCTCCACGCCATGCTCCGCCACAAGCTCCTTGTTGGAGGTACAGACACTTTTGCCCGCCTCCAGCGCCCGTTTCGTAAAGGTATAGGCCGGCTCCAGTCCGCCCATCACCTCCACGATCACCGCCACCTCCGGGTCGTTGATGATCGTCTCGAAATCATGCACCAGGATATCCTGCACCGGGTCTCCGGGAAACTCTCTCAAATCCAGCACATATTTAATGTTGATCTCGTCCCCGGCCTTTCGGTTGATACTTTCATGATTGGTATTTATAACTTCCACAACTCCTGAGCCTACGGTACCGTAGCCCAGCACTGCAATCTGAACCATTTTCTTTTTCCTCCATTCTCGCCGCCCATACAGGTAACCGTTCAGCCGAAACGATTCCATCCGCCAAAACGTTTCATTCCTCCAGCTGAACGGCTCCCTTTACTGAGCCTGCTGTCCAAGTATTTTAAAATAATGTACCCCGGGCATCCCCTCGATCTCCACTACCATAGACGACGCATCCCCGTTGTCGCTGGCAATGTCCACGCTGATGGTCAAAGACGCCACGCCGTTCAGCGGTATCGACTGATGGATCGTTAGGATATTTCCGTGACATGCGGCAATCCGTCCCAGCACATCAGACAAAAGGCCAGGCGCATCATCCATCTGCAGCAGAAAGGTGATGGTCTTGCCTTTTGCGTTGTCATGAAACGGAAAAATATCGTCTTTGTATTTGTAAAATGAACTTCTGCTGATGCCTGCCCGTTCTGTGGCCTCCTGGACCGTGAGCTGGCCGGTTTCCATCAGCTTTTTTGCCTCGATGACCTTCAGAAGCACTTCCGGAACCGCTTTCTCCTTCAGAACATAATACTTTGTCTTTCCTGCACTCATTGGTTTCTCCCGTCCTCTTTTTTGTTTCCATCCTTGCGAGCTGTTGCTTCAAAACTGCCTTCCGCAGGAATGAATGTTCGAACGCGTCGCAAAATCCCCCAGAGAAATACATTTGTTTTTACTAGAAAGATAGTAGCATATTCTAACCAGATGTTCAAGCAAAATTTCAGATTAAAAACCGCGCCCGCCGCCTCCGTGGCTTCTTCCGCTGGAGGAGGTATGTACGCTGCTTCCGCCTCCCGGGCCTCCGGATCCTGGCGGCGGCCCCTGGGGAATCTTCCGCGAGGTCACATGCCGGCTCACCAGCATGTCCCTGTCTTTTCTGAGGGTCACATCGCTGACCCGTCCATAGCCTCTCGCGTCGGTCTTTACTTTCTTCTTATAAGAATGGCGGACGCTGAAAAACACAAGGCAGAACACCAGGACCCCCGCCGCAGCCGCAAACGCCAGCTCAAACGGCGTGATCCGGCGGTACCGGATGATCCTTCCGTTTTCATCGATCAGATAATCGGCGCTGGAAATCCCTCTTTGGATGGCCAGCTCGATATCGTCCGCCGAACGGTGAAAGGCTCCCGCGTAATCTGCCGCGGCCGCCTCCTCATACATATGATCCAGAAGCGTGTCGATCTCCCGGTCTGACAGATAATATTGCATGATCCCGGCGGTGGATACATAAAGCTGCCGTTCACTCATATCAATCAGAATCAGCACACCGTTCTCGTCGCTGTCCTGGGGATAAACCTCGTCATAAAAATCGTCGGCGTACGCCTGCTGGGATTTTCCCTGGGTGTCCTCCGTGGTGACCATGAGAACGTGAATGCTTTCCCGCGTTTCGATTTCCCGGCATCTTTGCTCCAGGCTGGCGGACTCCTCGTCTGTGAGAAGCCCCGCGCCATCGTAAATATGTACCCCTAAGGTTTCACTGGCAGATACCCGGGAAGGACAGAAAACGAAAAACGCCAGAAGCATCAGCCAGATCACCGCCGCATATCCTTTTCGTTTCGTCTGCATCATAGGAAATATCCTCCCACAAGAGCCAGGAGGAAGACCGCAAGGCCGCAGACCGCCGACACCAGCAGAAGCTTTCCGCCGGCAATGGGCAGGTCGCCGCTGACCTTCCCGCTCTGACCATTCATCGCGTAATAATAAATCTTGTTATCCTTTCCCCGGTAAGTCACCGTCCACACCGGGAGCATCACATAAGACCATTCTTCCTCCTGCGGACGCACCGAAAGGCTTTCTCCGGTCACGGAGGTGTACGTTCCTGCTGTGGAGCGCAGCTCGCTGCGGATCATCTGCTCCCTCTGCTGCTGAATTTCCCCGGCGAAAACCTCCTGCTCCATATCCCGCTTTTCCGCCAGGAACCCGGACAGATATCCCATGGAAAAGGGCTGCAGCTGGTCGAGACCGTAAGGCTGAACACTCTCGATCAGGTCGCGGTCTTCCTTTTGCAGCGCGTTGTGAGCCAGTCCTTCCAGCTCTATCCTGCCGCCGCGCTCAATTTCGAAAACGCTGGTCTCCGTAAATTCCGTATCTCCCACTCTCCAGACACGGAGTTTTTGTCCATGGGCGCGGTAATCCGCGTCAAAAGCGCCGCCGTACACCCAGTACGGAAAATAAACGCCGGACACTTTCTCAATCTGTGCCTTGGAAAAGAACTCCCGCGGGACAAACTTCTTTCGTTTCATATCCTTTAAAAACCGGTCCACCGCCTGTTTTCTGTCGATGGCAAAGGGCAGGATCTTCTGCGGCAGGTATTTTCCCAAGACGCGTCCGGAGAGGACCACCGGACTGTGGCAGTAAAAACAAAACGTCGCCGCCGTGGTCCCGTCTGTCAGGATCTCCGCTCCGCAGTTTGGACAGGTGTACAGCTCCGCGCTTCCCCCGCCGTCGTCAGAAGCGCTCTTTTCTTCCTGGCTTTCCGCCGCGGCGGCTCTGGCCTGGGCGTTGGCCTTCTCTGCCTCCATGTCCGTAAATTCCGACAGACAGTAGGCGCATTTATACTTTTGTGTTTCCGGGTCAAAGACCAGTTCGCCCCCGCAGTTGGGGCATTTATAAGTAATTACAGCCATACGGTTCTACCTCACTGGCGGGGTTTTCCACAATTAGAACAGAAATTTCCTGTGTTTTCCGCGCCGCAGCTGCAGGTCCACCCGGCAGACGGACGGGGTTTTCCACAGTTGGAACAGAAATTTCCCGTATTCTGCACGCCGCAGCCGCAGGTCCACGCTCCGGCAGGCGTATTCTGCGCTGACTGGTTCTGCGGGCCTGCCGCGTTCCAGCTCTGCTGGCCTGGCTGCCCCGCCGCATTCCAGTTCTGCTGCCCTGGCTGCCCCGCCGCATTCCAGTTCTGCATCTGCTGCGCGTTGGCGGCGGACGCCGCGCCGAGGATTCCCGCGCCGCTTTGCATTCCCATACCCAGGCCCATAAACCCTGCCATGGAGCCATTGGGGTTGGAAGCCGCCGCCTCCATGGCCCGGCCTGCCGCTCCCTGAAGGTATCCCTCGCGGATTGTCGGGTCCTGCAGCATCGCGCCCTGGTTTCTCATGTGGATCAGCTTCTGAGACTCCTCGTCATAGGAAATGCTGGCGATAGCCACCGACTGCACTTCCATTCCCCTGCGCGCCCGCCAGCTTTCGTCCAGAGCGTCCGCCATATAGCGGGAAAGCTCCGTGCTTTTTGACGCCACATAGGAAATGCGGATGCCGTCCGCCGACATACGGTTGACCGCCGCCTGAATCCCCTCCAGGAACTCATTGAGAAACTGCTCGTTGATCTCCTGAACCTCCACACGCTGGGCATTTTTCGGCACTGCCTCCGCGTAAAACAGCAGCGGATCCGCAATGCGGATGGAATACGTTCCGTGGGCGCGCAGGAACAGCTCCGCGTTGTAAAAACTGTCGAAATAATTTACGGGATTTCTCGTTCCGAAACGGATCCCGGTGATCTCCTGCAGATTGATATAGTACACCTTCTGAGACTGAGGCGTTCCGCCGCCGAAACGGAAACGGTTGAAAGTATCCCTCAGCGCGTCTCCGAACTGTCCGCTGAACATGGACGGCTGGGCGAAATCCTCCACCGTGTAATATCCCGGCTCCGCCGTGTAGTCCACAATCTTGCCGCCGTCCGTGAGGATCATAAACTGATTCTCATACACATGGATGACAGAGCCGTTGGAAAGAACGTCGGAATTTCCCTTTTTCTCCCGTCCTTTGCGCATGACAACGCCTCTGGTGCATACGGTCTGCGCATCCATCTCAAACGGTTCCACAACCTCCAGCCACTGATCTTCCAGGCTGCCTTTTACTGTCGATACTGCCGCTCTGATAATTCCCATAAAAACTCCTCCTGTCTTTCCTCAGTAACCATTCCGCCAGGTCTGTACGTTTCGCGCGAAGCAATTTCCACTGACCGGCTGAATAGTCCCTTTCCTCAAGTTTCATCCTTATATAAAATTCCGATCCTTTTGTGTTTCAGCCGCCTGGAAGGGCCGAAGGATGTATCCACACACTCCCCCTCCGCCTGTTTGCCGCACAGAAGCTGGGCCGCCTCCTCAAACTCCTGGATGATCTCCGGCTCCACCGGTACCCGGTGATGGGCCGGCCAGGTCACGGAGAACTTCTCCTGCTCCAGCTTTTTCAGAGACTCCAGATAAACGTCCGCTTTCTGAGAATACTGCAGGTTCAAAAGAACATCCCCCTCGCAGCAGGTATCCCCCGTGAACAGCCAGCCTCTCTCCTCGTCAAGGATACAGATGCAGCCGCCGGAATGACCCGGAACATGGATCAGCTTCAGCCTGCGGCCTCCAAGGTCCAACGGTTCTTCCACGTTCAGCAGCGTTACCGTCTCGTTCAGCCACGGCTCTATCTTCTGCGGCCCGGTCTCTGCCCCGGTTTGCTCCTTTGCCATGTCCTCCCTTTTTTGTCTGGCCAGCGACACGGCATAGTTTCCATACATCTCCGCGTCCGCCGGATGAAGCCAAACCCGCTCAAACCGTCCGGTCCCGCCCACATGATCGAAATGCCCGTGGGTCAGGATCACCCGCACCGGCAGCGAAGTCAAGGAAGCCACGATCTCATCCAGCGGAATCTTTCCATAGCCGGCGTCGATCAGCAGCGCTTCTTTCTCCCCGGCCAGCAGATACATATATACGCTGCAGAGCGGGTTTTCCTCCTCGATCCTCCATGTTTTTTCATCCATCGGAACCACTTTATAATTGCTCATTTTCTCACTCCTTTGGCCGCTCTATGCACCACCAGCCCATCGCTGCGCGATGGGCTGGCGTCTGCAGGTTCTTCGTTACGATTCACAGCAGCCGCAAACACATGCTGTCTGCGGCATGAGAACGGGATTCAGATGTGAGCGGCTCCCATTCGCGAAGCGAATTTTCCTTGGAGCCGCAAAGGGGCTGTGAACAGTAACGGTTTTTCTGTAACTGTTCACCACGGCAGAAACGTTATAGCTGAACTGTTGTGACAATCCAGCCAGTTGAAACACCGCGAACCGTTACGTTATGCTTCTTCCTGTGTGTCCTTATTTCCCAGAGCAATCCATTTCAGATATGCGTTGATAAACAGATCGATACTTCCGTCCATCACCGAATCCACATTTCCTGTCTCTGCGTTGGTCCTGTGATCCTTGACCATGGTATAGGGCTGCATGACATAGGAACGGATCTGGTTGCCCCAGCCGATCTCCGTCACCTCGCCGCGGATTCCGGAAAGCTTTTCCTCCTGCTCCTGAAGCTTCAGCATATACAGCTTCGCCCGCAGCATCTGCATGGCCTTGTCCTTGTTCTGGAACTGGGAACGCTCATTCTGGCACGTCACCACAATCCCGGTGGGAAGGTGAGTGATACGGATGGCCGAGGACGTCTTGTTGATATGCTGTCCGCCGGCGCCGCTGGAACGGTAGGTGTCAATCCTCAGATCCTCGTCGCGGACTTCCACCTCGATCTCCTTGTCAATGTCCGGCATAACGTCACAGGACACAAAAGAGGTCTGACGTTTTCCCGCCGCGTTGAACGGGGAAATACGCACCAGTCGGTGTACGCCTTTTTCCGACTTCAGATACCCGTAAGCGTTCAGGCCATTGACCTGGAAGGTCACAGACTTCACACCGGCCTCGTCGCCCTCCAGAAAATCCAGCTCCTCCAGAGTGAATCCCTTACGCTCCGCCCAGCGGGTATACATCCGGTACAACATCCCGCACCAGTCGCAGGCCTCTGTGCCGCCTGCCCCCGCGTTGAGCTTGATGATGGCGTTGTTGGTATCAAATTCTCCGGAAAGAAGGGTCTTGATGCGGATGGCCTCGAAATCCTCTTTAAATGCATCCAGCATTTCCTGGATCTCCGGGATCACCGACGGGTCGTTTTCCTCGTACCCCATCTCGATCAGCGTCTCCATGTCCTCCTTTGCGGACACAAGTCTCTGGTAGGTGTCCCGGTCGTCCTTCATGCTGCTTAACTGTTTCATTAATTCCTGCGCCTCCTCCGGACGGTCCCAGAAATCCGGTTCCTCCATGCGGCGCTCTAATTCTTCGATCCTGCGCTCTTTGTTAGCCAGGTCAAAGTGAATCCCTCACTTCCACTAATGGCTCGTCAAATGTGTTCAATTCGCTCTTGAACTGGTCTAATTCAACCATTGGCTTCACCTGCTTTCTTTTTGTATTTTCCTATTCATCATACCATCGGGAGGGGAGTTATGCAACCTTTTTGTGGTGGGGG
>JAGHIA010000049.1 GCA_017887445.1 Fusicatenibacter sp. | reverse complement strand
GTTTGGGTAGTTTGAGTAGGAGTTTGAGTAGTTTTTCTTTTATTCTCTACTTCATTTGAAACCGGTCGATACATGTTTACTCGAAAATCACCGTCAAAATCAATAAATTTCGGTTCCGGTAGACGATACTCTTCGCACTCTCGAATCATCCTTGGAATACCACTTCCCCATTTTTCTATAATCTTCATATATGCGAAGGCAGAGGCAATCGCACGATTACGAGGTTTGGAATAACCCTCCATCATCTTTTGGATAGAAACACCATTTAGCAACATGCCCGGAGATGTAACCTCCAATCGATCATCGAAAAGAGCTACTTGAATGTTGCCAGGTTCCAGATAGGAACGATGTGCAACGGAATTTGCAATAATCTCCCGCACACTATCCATAGGCAGTTCATATACATCCTGTCCATACACACCTTGAATTCGCATTCCCCGATTAAGTTTTTCCAGCACATACTGAAAAGCATCCTCCAGTTGATTTTGTATAGGCCCTTCAAACTCTCGACGATCCACAAAATATGCCCTGTCTTTACCTTTAAACACAGCACACTGGATTGAAGGTTGAAATCTGGCATGTCCCGTAAGCAGAGCGTATGCGTTCGTTGGAACAATAGTCCCATCTTTTTCTGCCAGAACTCCCCAGGAGAGGAGTACATTTTGAGTCACATCCCTAACTTTTAGTTTTTCGCTCTCGGTTAGAGTGTTTTTAATTGCCGTCTCCTTCATCGTAGCGCAAAGATGTTCAATGTCTTTCGCTGTTACTGCCAGGTCTTCACAAATCTCACAATCATAGTATCGGTTCTGACCTTCCAGGATAAGTTCTTTTAGCATATAGTCAGACGCTGATCTTGAAGTCCCGGCTGACCGGACATATGTGCCGCCTACCATACCTTGGGATTTGATATAATAAGGACGCATCCTGCCAGGAGAGATTTCAGCAACGATAAGTGTCTTATCGTTCACTGTCTGAAAAGTGATATCAGGAATAATTCTTGGTTCACAGCTGTCGGAAATTGCGTTGGTAATGGCATCTATCGTCTGGAAAACAGTGTCTGGGTTTATACCTATGATCTCCAGCGTCTTGTCATCCACTCCAAATACAATTTTTCCACCTCTGCCATTGGCAAAAGCGACTACTGTTTTCATGTATTTTGCGCTGTCCTTTGGCACAGCCACTTTGCATTCCACATTTATGGACTCACCAGAAAGTAACGTATCTTTATCCATGAATAACACCTCCAAACCTATTTATACTTTGCACTGCTTCATTTTAGCTTATTCATACATTTTTTTAAATTATGTTGGTTTTGATTCACGTGGAAAAACGTCTTTGAAAGAGTATATCATACGGATGAGATTTGTGGAAGTATGCACACAACCTTTTGTCACAAGGTCGAGGTATGATGCTCGCGTACATTTTTTCTCTTGTAGTCTTCCCCAAGCACATGTGTGAAAAAAGCAAAAAAAAAATAGACCTACCATCCTCACCTCGCCATAGAGTGTGTTCGAAAATTCATTCCTGCAATCTACAAGATGTGCGTCACAGTTTGCAGAAAGCAATTTTCAAACACACTCCACCGCCCTGATTTTTTCCGGCCCTTTTTATCAAAACACGCGGAGCGCAAAAAAAAGAAAGCGGAGGGGGCAGGCGGCATGGCGCATCGGCGGGCGTCTGCCAGGGGGCGGGAAACTCTTAACGCGCCAGAGGGTTGCCAAAGGGGGCAGGCGCAGGACTGCCAGTCCGGAGCCTGAGGAGCGCTGAGCCGGGAAATCATCCTGATTTCCTGGTGAATCGCTCCGGTCCCCCTTTGGCAACCCTCTGGCACGTTTAGAGTTTCCGCTCCCTGGCAGCAGTCCGTCGATGCGCCATGCCGCCTGCCCCCTCCGCTTTCGTCCGCCTTTTTTTACCTCCGCATCACTCCAACAAGTGAAAACCCCAGAAAACAAACAAGATGCACCATAACCACAGTAGCGCCTGCCGGGGAAGAAATCAGGAAAGAAACACCCAACCCGGTCAGAAAGCACAAAATGGAAAGCGCCGCCGCGCAGATAATAACACTTCGAAAAGTCCTGCACACGCGCATGGCGGTCAGCGCCGGAAAGATCAGCAGGCTGGAGATCAGCAAAGCGCCCATCATACGCATCCCCAGCACAATGGTGATCGCCGTGAGAAACGCCAGCAGCATGTTGTACAGCTCCGCCTTTACGCCGGTGGCCCTGGCGAAGGTCTCGTCGAAGGTCACGGCAAAGATCCTTGTGTAGAAAACAACAAACAGGATCAGCACCAGAACGGAGAGGATCACGCTGAGTACCACGTCCTCCTGGCTCATGGCCAGGATGCTGCCGAACATATAGTTGTTTACGTCGGTATTCATGCCGCTGGACCAGGAGACGGTGATCACGCCGATGGCCAGCGCGCTGCTGGAGATCAGGGCGATGGCTGCGTCGCCTTTGATCTTGCTGCTCTCGCTCATGCGCAGCAGGAGAAACGCCGCCAGTACAACCACAGGGATGGTGACGGCCAGCGGCGCCCAGCCAAGGGCAGTGGCGATGGCCAGCGCGCCGAAGCCTACATGGGACAGGCCGTCGCCGATCATGGAATATCGTTTCAGTACCAGGCTGACGCCCAGCAGCGCGGCGCACAGGGATACGAGGATTCCCACGATCAGCGCCCGCTGCATAAACGGATAGGAAAGCATTTCTGCGAAAAAGGATATCATCGGCGACCGCCTCCTTTCGGATGTTTTACCTTCTGTCTGCTGGTTCTGGGAGTAGGGTCCTGTCCATGCTCTTTGAAAGTGTCTCCATGGCTGTACAGACCGCCGAGGAATTCTTTGCCCACATCGCTTCGGCGGTATTCCTCTGTGGTTCCGAAAAACAGCTGTTTCTGATCCAGATGCAGGATATGGGTTGCGTAGGGCAGGATGTTTTTCAGGTCATGGGAGACCATCAGAACCGTTACTTTCTGTTCCCGGTTGACGCGGGAGATGAGCTGGTACATTTCCTGGGTCATGACCGGGTCAAGGCCGGTGACCGGCTCGTCCAGCAGCAGGAGCTTCCGGGTAGCGCACAGGGCCCGGGCCAGAAGAACCCGCTGCTGCTGGCCGCCGGACAGATCCCGGTAGCACCGTTTTTTCAGCGGCAGCAGGTCCAGAAGTTTCATTTTTTCGTAGGCGTCCTGCCGGTCCTTGCGGGTGTAGAACGGCGGAAAATGGACCTGGTTCTGGCGTCCGGACAGGACAACTTCGCTGACGCTGGCCGGAAAGTCTTTCTGGGCGGCGGTCTGCTGGGGCAGATAGCCGATTTCGTTATGCTTTAATCCGTCTCCTGTGGAAATTGTCCCGCCGGAGGGAGATTTCAGATGCAGCAGTCCCTTGACCAGCGTACTTTTTCCGGAACCGTTTTCGCCGACGATGCACAGATAATCCCCGCTGTTGACGGAGAAGGTCACGTCGGTCAGGACGGGGATTCCTTCGTAGGAAAAGGATACGTCGTTGCATGTGAGTAGTGCCATTAGTTCAATGCCTCCTTCAGAGCCTGGACATTTTGCTCCATCAGGTCCAGGTAGGTGATGCCCTGCTCGAAATCGTCTTTGGCGACGTTGTGGCAGGAATGGAGCAGCAGTTTCTTTGCGCCTGTGGCTTCGCAGATGCTGTCGGTCATTTTTTCATTGGACAGCTCGATGGTGAAGACCACGGGAATCTCTTCCTCACGGACTTTGTCGATGAGAAAAGCTATGGTCTTTGCGCTGGCCTCGGATTCCGAGGAGCATCCCGGGAAGGCCGCGTAATAGTCCAGGCCGTAGGCGTCCGCCAGGTAGCGGAAGGGGAAGCGTTCGCCCAGGATGATGGTGCGGCGTTTGGCCGTATCTACCGTGTCCTGAAATTCCCCGTCCAGCCGCTCCAGCTTTTCCATGTAAGCCTCCGCGTTTTTCGTGTAGTCCGCGGCGTGGTCAGGATCTATGGCGGTCAGCGCGTCCCGCAGCTTTTCCACAATGCGGATCGCGTTTTGGGGTGAGGTCCAGACGTGCTCGTCCTGCTCGGCGTCTTCATGATGGTGGTGACCGCCGGATTCGGACAGGCCGCCGGAGGATTGGCCTGGGGCCATACTGCCACCGGATTCATCCGGACCGCCGTCCGTCTCGTCCTGCTGACCGTGTGCTGTCTCGTCCTGTTGAGCGTCGGGATTCTTCCCGGTGGCTGTCTCTGCCTCCTCCTCATGGTCATGGGCGTGGCCGTGGGTTTCCATGCCCTCCACATCCTCCTCGGCGACTGTCTCCACGCAGTCCATCAGGGTGACGATCTCTTTTCCGGAGGTGTCCACGGACTCCAGAATCGTCTCCACCCAGGCGTCGGAATCTCCGCCCACATAGACGAAAAGGTCGCTGTCTGAGACGGCGATCATATCCGCAGGCGTCGGCTCGAAGGAATGGCTTTCCGCGCCTGGCTTCAGGAGCATGGTAAGCTCCAGATGTTCGCCGCCGATCTGGCGGAGGAAATCGTACTGGGGAAAAATCGTGGCGACTGCGCGGATTTTTCCGGAATCCTCCGGCTGAGCCGGGGAGTCGGAAGCGCATCCCGCAAGGAGAAGCATCAGAACAGAGACGGGAAGGATATGTGAAACAAGTTTTGAAAGCTTCATCGCTGTACTCCGTTTCTTTCAATGCGTGATTTTCAGTGACTAAAAAAATAACAACCTATATCATATAGTATGGAGGTTCACCTTGTCAAGAAACGAAGAATATCATAGAATAAGGAGAAGAAGCTTCGTTACTGTTCACGGGTCAGCCGCAAACACTTGCTGTTTGCGGCGTGAGAACATGATTCAGGTGTGAGCGGGGCTCCTTTTGCGGAGCAAAACTTTAAATGAGCCCGCGAATGTTACTGTTTGCGAG
>JAGHIA010000048.1 GCA_017887445.1 Fusicatenibacter sp. | reverse complement strand
CTGCACGCCCCACTTTGCGTGGAATTTGCCCCAAAATCAGTCAGCGTAGCCCGCTACGCCTCCCAATTTTGGAACAAATTCCCCACAAACTGTGACGCACATCTTGCAGAAAGCAATTTTCAAACACACTCCAGAGCGTGTTTTTCCGTAACAGTTCAGTTGGCTGAACTGTTACGTTTTTTCCCGCCCGCACACCGCGTGATTGGAGAGGGTGTCCAGCCAGTAGCTTAATCCCTTCGGCTCCCGCACCCGGATCATATCGCCCAGGTCGGAAAACTCCGGACAGATCTCAGCGAAACGATCCGGCAGGCCGTCCAGGAACTGTGGGTCGTAGGTCAACGTTTTTTCGTTGTTCCAGATGGCCCCGTACAGAATCTCTGTCTCCACCAGGTCCTGGAACATATGGCTGCCGTAGCTGAGCTCCGGCCGGTAGCCGGCCTGGCGGTCGGAAACCTCGCAGAGGATGCGGAAACCGGAGATATCCCCGAATGTGACCGGTACGCCAAGCTCCGGCGAAGAGGTCCCAATCCGGCCAGGCGTCAGAAACAGGATATTCTTCCCGCTGTTTTTGTAAAATTGATTGATACACCCCACGGCGCGCGCAGCGTCGTGTTTTTTTGCGTAGGGATATTCATAATATTTGACCGGGTCCACCTGAACCACCACGTCCACCGGCGTACAGCCGGAGGGGCCCATGGAGGAATCCACGATCTCGAAGAATACCTGGTCCAGCTCCAGCTGCTCCAGATGCACCTGCTTCTGGCTGGAGGCTATGTACAGGGGACGGCACTGCAGCAGGTTGATGACAAACTCGCCGTTCGCGTCCATGTTGACGGTGTACTCAATGTCCACAGGGTTCTCATAAACCCGCTCCAGGGTCTTCATCAGCTTCTGCATCAGGGAGGTAAACGTTTTCTGTTCCAGAAGCTTCTGGCAGCTGACGTACAGCACGTCTCTTGCGCGTCCGGTCTGCCGCAGGCGGCTTTCCGCGTCATAGTCGTGTTCCAGGACCATGGACTGATACCAGGAAGGAAGCAGCGGCAGAAGACGGCTAAGAGGCAGTTCGCACAGGCTGTTGGTCTCGCAGTCCAGCACATCGATGTACCGCTGGGAGAATTTGTGCCTTTGCTCGTCGGTGGTCAGCACCGTGGCGGCGGGGCGGTCAAGGTTGGCCAGACGGGGATAGTCCTCTCCGGTGCGGTCCACGGCCTTTGTGCCAAGGCCCATGACGATCCGCAGCATACCGGCGGAGGGGTCCATATCCGCGTACCATTTGTAGGTGCTGTGGCTGTAGCCGACGCCTGCGGCGCCTGGCATAAAATACCGTCCGTAGTAGGAACCGGATACCCGCTGCACCAGCACGGCCATCTGCTCGTCGCGCTTTTCCAGATGGCGCATCAGCCGGTATTCCAGCGCGGAGTAGTCCATGGTGCTGGCGTATACCCTGCGCACCGCATGCTCAAACTGTTCCAGACGCTCCTCCAGGCTGCCCTGATTGACGCAGAACACCGACTCATATTTGCCCGCGAAAGCGTTTCCGAATCCGTCCTCCAGAAAGCTGGACGAGCGGACAATAAAAGGACTCTGGCCGAAGTATTCCACAATATTGATGAACCGTTCCCGGATAGAGGCGGGAAACGTTCCCTCCAGCAGATGCTTCTGCAGACTTGGCGCGGCGGAAAAATAACCGTCCGCCGTCCGCTGGCGGATGCGCAGCCGCCAGCAGCCGTTGGAGACAATATAAGTGTAGAACACGTCGGAGCCGATATAGAAAGAGTCGTGGGGTTCGTTGAAGCCGGCGTATTCCGGCACGTCGGTCTCGATGATCTTCCGGGCCAGCAGCATGCCGCAGGCTTTTCCGCCGATGGCGCCGCTGCCGATCATCCGGTCCCGGAGCAGGAAATAGTCCTCTGGTGTGAAGTATTTCTTTACCAGCTTTTTCAGCCGTTTGTCTCTGGTCATCATGCTGACGATGATCTGCTCCTGCGTCTCGTCGCTGAAACGGCCGGCGGCGTATTCGTGTCTGGCCTCCTGGAAAAAGCGGTCGTAGCTGTCGAAGGTCTGGTCCTGGGCTTTGATGGAGGCCTTCTGCAGCGTCTGGTAAAAACGGCTCATGGCTACGCCGTCCTCCACTGTGTCAAAGGTGTTCTCCGATTTCCGGTAACAGTGAGGGAGGAACATTTTCGGGGAGTACCGGTTCCAGACCTTCAGAGGGTGCAGGTAGATATCCGACGGGCCGGAATAGACGTCCAGCAGAAGCTGGGTGGTGTCGCGGATACGGGCGATGGCGTCGTAGGAGTGGCGGCCCCGCAGCAGCGGGAAATATGCCACCGTGTCCAGATCGAACAGATAGGGGCAGGTCACACGGAAAAAATTTCCCATCATCAGATCGGTGTACCAGACAGACTGAAGTTCCGAGAGACAGTCAAAGACGTAAAAGGCGTCCCGTCCCTCTTTGGTGATCTTTTCATGGATGGCCACAGTAAAAGCTTCGAACCCGTCGTCCGGGTTAAAGGTACAGACCTCGATGCCGGTAGTGTCACGAAGCACCGGTTCGTGCTGGGCAAACCGGATATAACTGATATTTCTGCCGTCCTTTACCGCCTGCCGGGCAAAGGGCTCGGCAAACATACGAAATTCGTCGATGGAAGAAACCTGCCATACCACGTTGTCTCCGAGACGGATATGGTCGAGGATTTCATCGAGACGGGGAAAACCGCTGAGAATTTTTTCGAAGGCTGCCATAATCTTCCTCCCTTCTGAAATATGTATGGGCATTTTTTCAGGCAAAATGGGTACAAAATTTTCATACGCTCTGCGCAGGAAACGCGCAGACCGGGCTGAATCGTTAAAAAAAGGCGCAGAACAGAGAAAATAGAACCTCTCTGTTCTGCGCCTGACGGATGCCGGTTTCACGATTCCTTCAAATGACTGCTTGATCGGCACGCGAGGAAACCCGCTTTTTTATTCCGTGTCTGTAAATTTAAATTCATCTTTGAATTTCTCTTTGAAGATTTCAAATACTGCTGCTAATGTGTCTTCATCTTCCACACCAACATAAGATTCTCCATCACTATCTTCCTCAGAATCATCGACTTTCAGTATTACAACCTGGCCGTCATCATCATCTTCGACTGGAAGCAGCACAACATATTCTTCGGATTCATATTCTATGATGTCTACAAATTCGAATTGTACGTTGTTTCCATTTGGATCGGTTAATACCATGATGTTGCTGAGGTTTTCATCAAATTCATTAAATTCTTCGTTCATTTGGCTCCCCTTCCTTTGTGTGCTGAATAACATTGGTTCACGATTGTCCACGGGAGAATCTCTCTTTGAAGATTTCAAATACTGCTTCTAATGTATCGTTATCTCCTACACCACCATAGGATTCCTTACCAATGTCATCAGAATCAATAACTTTTAGTATTGTAACTGTGTCAATTTCACCGGTATCTACTTCAGGGATTGGAAACAACACGATATACTCTTCGCCTTCAAACTCTATCCGATCCAGAAATTCGTATTCTACTTCGTTTCCATTTTCATCGTTTAATACCATGATGCTGCCGGTATCTTCATCAAATTCATCGTCTTCATCAAATTCATCGTATTTTTCGCCCATTTAAGATTCCCCTTCCTTTGTAAAAAAACTACAAATTTTAATGCTATTATACATCGATGACAGTTATTTTTCAATATTTTTTAAAATATATCATAACAGTTCGGTAACAGTTCCGCCTGGTCTGTGCATTTACTGCACAGACCGTATGAAAACATAATGCCCGCAGGCACTACGTTTTCATACGGTCTGCGCGAGCCGCAAATGCGTTACCTTTCCAGCTCGTTTTCGAAAAACGAAACTGTTTTACTGTCCGCGGCGTCTGTCATATCCGGAAGCGCGGCGCTGGCCGCGGCCTCCAGCGTCTGATAGCCGATGAGGATCCCCTGGGTGATGGCCTCCGCCATATGAAACACGGTGGAAAGGCGGGTGGTCTGCAGGAGAAGCTGCTCGAAGCTGCCCGAGATATTCACGATTCCCGTGATAAAAACGTCGCCCACCGCAGGAAGATCCTTGCCTGCGCCTGCGCCGGGACGTATGGAGCCGCATCCTACGGTAATATATCCCTGGTGCCGTCTGGAACCAAGGGAGGCGTCAACGGCGACGATCAGTCCGTCCGGATGTCTGCGCCGGATCACCTGAAGCCTGTCCGACAGATTCAGCGCGTGGACCGGGTCGTCCAGGGTGCCGTAAACAAAAAAACCAAGGCCGCAAAAAGCTGCCAGACGGTGGCCGATCAGCGGTCCGAGACTGTCTCCAGTGATCCGGTCGCTGCCGATACACAGAAACACGATCTCGCAGAATTCCCGGCCCGTCCTCAGAATACAGTGCTTCAATATTTGTGCCAGCTCTTCACTTGCCGTCCGGCTTCTCTCGTTGATGTAAAAAATTTCCCGATTTTCTTTTCCAAACATTCACGTTATCCGCCTTTTCCTGAAAGTTCAAAGTGTGTAACAGTTCGTAACTATTCAGCTGGATGAACAGTTACAATAGTTCAAACACACTTCCAGGCCTGTACCTGGAAAGTGTGTCGGTACAGATATCCTTCCCCGGACCGCGGCATACTATTCACTGCTATTTTTACGATTGCTGCAAGCATTATGATTTCATGCAGTCTGTACAGGAAGTGTGAAGATCAGGCTGAACAGCCGTCTGTGATCTGCGAACCGCGCGTCTGTTATACGATATTCCCAAACAAAGAAAAACATGACACTTCCCGCAGGCAGCAGCGTATGCGTGTACAAAAAATGTCGCAAAGATTTTGAGATCATGTCCACAAAACGATAAAATCCGCATTTCATTCATGCTATTGTATTGGACAAAAGGGGTGAAAGATATGATAGAGATTGTTTATAAGGAGGAGAAGCAGGAAGCGCGGGGAAATGAGAGCTACTTCCGGCTGCCGAAAAATATCCGGCAGATCGGAGACTGCAAGGGGAAACAAAAGATTTATGTGGAAGATTATGTATATACTTATCTGAAAAAGCTTTCGGCGGATGCGTCGGCCCAAAAAGCGGCGGTTCTGCTGGGACAGTACAACTGGGCGGATGGAGTCGCCTATTTTTTTCTGAAGGGCGCGCTGGAAATCACCTGTATGGAGATCAGTCCCGACAATCTGAAGTTTGACGAGAAGGTCTGGAAGGAAGTCGGCGACACAATGAACCAGTACTTTCATGACCAGAGTATCCTTGGCTGGTTTCTCAGCCTGCCGGGAGAACTGGAGGAAAACGATGAGAGGATCCTGAAAACCCACCTGAACCATTTCGGGGGAAACGACAAGGTTCTGTTCCGTATGGAACCCAGCGAGAAGGAGGAAGCCTTTTATATTTACGACAGCGGAGCGCTGAAAAAGCTTGGCGGTTTTTATATTTACTATGAGAAAAATGACGCCATGCAAAATTACATGGTAGACCACAACCAGAATGCCCGTGTGGAGGACAGCGCTCAGGTGGCCGATCAGGCGGTGACAGATTTCCGGAAGATCGTCGGGCAGAAACAGGAGCAGCAAAAGCAGAAGAAAACGGGAGGCAGGGGCCTCGCCTATGGGATTACCGTCTGTGCCGCTGCGGCGGTGCTTGCCCTTGGACTGAATTACATGAACAAAGGCGCGCAGACGGGAGAGCAGGAGACGCAGGCAAACGGCGCTGCCGTTGCAGTGAACGGCAATGCCTCGGGCTCCGGCGAAAGGACCGGCGGGCAGAGCGAGGCTGGCGGGCAGAGCGGGACCGGCAGCCAGAATGCGGCGGGCAGCCAGGATGAGACTGGCAGCCAGGAAAACGGTGGGGAAACAGCCGGACATTCAGGGACAGCAGGTGGCGCGGGAACCGCAGAAAATGACGGAAACACAGGAACCGGGAGCGGAACCACAGGCGTTGACGGAAGCGGAACCAACAGCAATGGAACCGGCAGTGATGGAGCTGCCGGAAATGGAAGCGATAGCAGTGGCGCCGCCGGAAACGGAACGGACAGCGATGGAACCGTGGGAGGCGGAACGGACAGTGCAGGAACTGCTGGAAGCGGAACTGAGAGCGATGGAATTGCCGGAAACGGAGCAGGCAGCGCAGGAACTGCGGGAAGCGGAACCGGTACCACAGAAACTTCCGGAGGGACCGCGGCAGGAGAACATGGAGATGACAGTACACAGGCCACGGAAAACAAAACGGGCGCAGCCGGCGGGACGACAGAGACTTCCGCAAAGGTCCTCACAGAGTATACTGTGCAGAAAGGGGATTCCCTTTCCATGATCAGCGAGAAATATTATGGCACAATGAGCAGAGTCAAAGATATCTGCGCCATGAATGGAATCACCTCGGAGGACGTCATTTATGCAGGACAGAAAATTTTACTCCCGAAATAAGAGAAAATGTGCTATAATCGTAACAGTTCAGCCAGGTTTATGCATTTACCAAAGACCGCACAACGATACAGAGGTAGAAAATGGAAGAGAACAACAGCAAGATACAAAGTATCATAGATTACAGAGAAAAGCTGAAGGGCCTGAGAAACCGCAGAACGGTGATGGTTGTGGCCATCGTCGTTCTGGTGCTTGCGGCAGCGTTCGGAATCCGGGGATTTATCTATTACCGGGTGTTCAGCTCCTATGAAACCGTGACGGAGGATCTGGCGAAGGACACGCTGTCCTCTGAATATGTAAAGCTCGGCAAAAATATTCTCCGCTACGGGATCAACGGCGTGTCTCTCTCGGACGGAGACGGAAAAGAGCTGTGGAACGTAGCTTCCCATATGGAGAATCCTGCCGTCAATGTTGCCGGGGAGGCAGCCGCCGTCTATGAGCAGGGAGGAACTCTGATCCGTACCTTCGGCGCCGACGGGCAGAAGGGAGAAATGACAACGCCTTATCCCATCCGGACGGCCAAGACTGCCAGCCAGGGCGTCGCGGCCGCGATTCTGGAAGACGGCGATAATACCTGGCTGAAATATTACAGCACAGACGGAACAGAGATTGCTTCGTTCCGCACGCAGATGGACAGTCCCGGGTATCCCATGGACTTAGCGCTGTCGCCCGACGGAATGACCATGGCGGTGGCCTATGTTTACCTGGAAAACGGCCAGATTCATTCCCAGATAGCCTTTTACAATTTCGGCAGCACAGGAAAAAGCCGGAAAGATAATCTGATCAAAGCAGTCAGCTACGACAATCTGATCATTCCCCAGCTGGATTTTGTCAGCGGCGACAGGTGCGTCGCCTACACAGAGGATGGCTTTCTGGTGTTCGAGGGACTTTCCGACCCGCGGCAGACAGTAAACATCCAGGAGGAGCAGGAGATCTTAAGCATCTGCAAAAACAGCGGATACGTTGCCATGGTCGTGCGCAGCAGTGACAGTGCGGCCCCCTATACGCTGAAGGTTTACACCCTTGGCGGGCGGGAACAGCTGGCGGAGGATTTTTCTTTTTCCTATGAACACATAGAAATTGACGACGACCAGATCTTGCTGTGGAACCGGGGAGAATTCGCGGTTTACAATCTCAGCGGGGTGGAAAAATTCCGCGGCAGCGTGAAAGAGGGACAGATTCAGAAAATGTTTGCCCTTGGAAGAGAAAACTATCTTGGGATTCTGGACCAGGGACTTGTTTATATGAAATTACGGTAAGGAGGAAGATATGAACTGGCTGCTTATTCTTATACTGATACTTGTGGCATTATCGGCGGTACACGGATTTTACCGGGGATTTGTACGGACAATTCTTTCCATGGTTTTTCTGGTCCTGGTAATGGCGCTGTCCGGATGGCTCAGTCCATATATCAGCGGCGCGCTGAAGGAACATACACGCATGGAGGAAACCATCCGGGACGCCTGCGCGGACATGCTGGAGGAAACACTGAACAGTCAGGCGGCATCCGAAGGCGGAGAAAACGCCCAGGAGCAGGAAAACCTGCTGGTATCTCTGGGACTGCCCAAGGAACTGTTACAAGCGGTGACTCTGGACGGACAGATGCAGGAGATACAACAGCAGCAGACGGAAGCGCTGGCCGCAGCGGCGGCGGATTATTTGGCGGGACTGGCAGTTGACGGCATTGTGTTCCTGGCTTCTTTTCTGCTGGCCTGGATCGTCATCACCATCCTGATGAAGGTGGCGGATGTGTTCGCGAATCTGCCGATCATCGGTTTTGTCAACCGTCTGGGCGGCGGAGCCGTTGGAATCCTGCGGGGACTGCTCTGGGTGTGGGTCTTTTTCCTGGTGCTGACGATCTTTGCGGGAACCGCGTGGGGATCCGCTTGTATGCAGGCGGTCCGGGAGGACGCAATCTTAAGCTTCCTGTACGATAATAACCTGATTCTGCGGGTGCTGCTGTCGGTGCTTGGAATGTAAAGGTGGCTGCGGGATGAACGAATATACAATCATGATCGTGGATGACGAGCCTGATATCCTGGACTTGCTGGAGAAGGCAATGAGGCTTGAAGGCTTTCGCCATATAATCAAAATCGACGGCGGCGCCGAGGCGGTGGAAGCCTGCCGGAAAACCGAGCCGGATATCATCCTGCTGGATGTCATGCTGCCGGGGATCGACGGATACGAGGTCTGCCGGCAGATCCGCCAGTTTTCCCTCTGCCCTATTTTGTTTCTGTCGTCAAAGAACGATGAGCTGGACAAAATCCTCGGTCTGGCGGTGGGCGGCGACGATTATGTCACAAAGCCGTTCAGCCCCAAAGAAGTGGCCTACCGGGTCAAGGCCCAGCTTCGCCGTGCGGAATATCAGAGAAAAACAAAGGAAGAGCCGGCAATTCTGATCGGAGCGTTGAAGATTGAGCCGGACAGCTGCCGGGTGTTGAAAGGAGAAAAGGAACTGAGCCTTACCGCGCGGGAATTTGAGATCCTGAACTATCTGGCAAAAAATCAGGGACGTGTCATCAGCAGAGACCGCCTGTACGAAACCGTATGGGGCGAGGACAGCTTTGGCTGCGACAATACGGTGATGGTACATATCCGCCATCTGCGGGAAAAAATCGAGGATCGTCCGGATTCCCCGAGATATCTCGTCACAGTGAAAGGCTTAGGCTATAAGCTGGTGGAACCAAAATGAAAAAGAGAAGAACGTACAATCTGTTGAGCAGGTCCCTTCTTTTCATTGCCATGCTGCTTCTGCTGCTCTGTGCCGCCGCCGTTGGTTTGTATTACTATATTTTCTCGATTCCCGAGCCGGAAGGATTAAGTATCACCGGCTGGCCGCAGAGATTTACAGAAAATTTCTCTCTGTGGACAACTTATGAAAATGGGAAGCTGGAGATCGAGGAGATCGGACTGAAACGGCTGGATGAATACGGTCTGTGGATTCAGTTTATCGACGAGGCAGGAAAGGAGATCTACGCTCACAACAAACCGGCGGACTATCCGGAAAATTATACTGCCGCGCAGCTCCTTGCGCTGGCCGGCAGCGATTATGAACATGGATATACTGTTTTTGTAAACAGCCTGGAAGGCGACGGCGGCGAATGCAGCTACCTTGTAGGGTTTCCGTATGATATCGGAAAGCTTATGCTTTATTATAATGGTACCCGCATCTCCCGCGTTTCCCCGGTGGCCAGGCTGCTCATGGGGGCAGGAGCCGTTGCGCTGATGCTCTCTATTTTTGTTTACAGCGTCTGGCTGTGGCGAAAACTGTCCCGGGTGACGGAGGAGATCCGGCGGCTGTCTGACCGCGCTTATACACCTCTGAAAGAGAAGGGGATGTTCCATGAGATTTATGCCGCCCTCAACCAGATGAACCGCGAGCTGCGCCGCGCGGATCAGGTGCAGAAAGAGACGGAACGCACAAGACAGGAATGGATAGCGAATATTACCCATGACCTGAAAACGCCGCTTTCTCCCATCAAGGGATACGCGGAGCTTCTTGCGGACAACACGGTGAAGGACCCGCAGGAGATCCAGTCGTGGGGAACGACCATATTGAAAAATATCGACCATACGGAAAAGCTGATCAACGATCTGAAATTGACTTACCAGCTGGAATCCGGTTCTGTGCCCTGGCATCCCAAAACGCAGTGGGTAACCCGCCAGGTGAGAGAATGGGTCATTGACCTTGTCAACGATCCGGCTTTTTCAGAGCGGGAGATCACTTTTGAAAGCGACGCTCCCCAGGCGGCCGTCCGGATGGATACGGAGCTGCTCCGGCGCGCCGTCCAGAATCTGATGGTCAACGCGCTGATTCATAATCCGCCGGAAACAAAGGTCTGGGTGAAGGTGTTCGCCGGCGGGGAACACCGGGTCTGCATCCTGGTGGGGGACAACGGTACCGGCATCAGCGCCGAAAAGCAGGAAAAGCTGTTTGAGCGCTATTACCGGGGGACAAACACAAAAGAGAAACCGGAGGGAAGCGGACTTGGCCTGGCGATCGCCAAACAGATTGTTACCCTTCACGGGGGAGAAATCACCGTTCAGAGCAAAGAGCAGGAAGGTACTAAGGTCATTCTTTCGCTGCCGGCTGAAATTTGTGACACAAGATAACAAATCAGCAACAAAATCAAGTCCCCACAAACTGTGACGCACATTTTGCAGAAAGTAATTTTCAAACACACTCCAGGAAAGCAAGTTAAGGATAACTTAAGATGCGCAAAAGGCAGCCCTAAGACAGGCGGCTTATGCTTATGTTGGATGGCAAAGGAAAGAACCGGTTCAAATGCCGGATGTTTCCTCTGCGATACATAATGAGCACAGGCCGCCTGTTTTTTTTGAACAGACGAAAATTCTGATCGGATCGGCAGGAGCCGTAAAATGGGGTGTGTGATTGGGGAAGAATATTTAATCACAGATCTTTCATTTGCGGTGTACTTGCCAGGCGCCTGTCTAAAGGCAGTGAAGGAGGGATTTCTATGGAATTGAAACTGCAGGATCTGAGCAAAAAATATGGGACGAAGCGGGCGGTTGACAATGTCAGCGTCAGTCTCACACCCGGTGTTTACGGACTGCTGGGCGCCAACGGCGCAGGAAAAACCACGCTGATGCGGATGATCTGCGGCGTTCTGAAGCCTACGTCCGGAACGATCACCTGGGACGGAACGCCGATGGAACAGCTGGGAGAAAGGTATTACGCTGCGTTGGGGTATCTGCCGCAGGAGTTTGGCTATTATCCGGAGTTTACGGCGAGAGAATTTATGCTCTATATGGCTGCAGTCAAAGGACTTGGCAAACGCGCGGCAAAAGAGCGCACAGACAGGCTGCTTCAGCTGGTAAATCTTTCACAGGCCGCGGATAAAAAGATACGAACATTTTCCGGAGGAATGAAGCAGCGGCTGGGAATCGCGCAGGCGGAGCTGAACAACCCGCCCATTCTTGTTCTGGACGAGCCGACCGCGGGTCTTGATCCGAAGGAGCGGGTACGCTTTCGCAACCTGATTTCGGAATTTTCCAGGGAAAAGATCGTTCTGTTGTCCACACACATCGTTTCAGACGTGTCCTATATTGCGGATACCATTTTGCTGATGAAGGACGGCCGTTTTCTCCTTCAGGAGCCGATGGCAACCGTAACGGACGGAATGAAAGGAAAGGTCTGGGAGCTTTTGGCGGCAGAGGCTTCGGTGGAGGAATACACCCGCCGCTATGCGGTGGTGAACCTCCGCCATGAGAACAACGCGGTACGGCTGCGGATTGTCAGCGATACCAGACCGGAAGATCATGCGGTGGCAGTACCGCCAGGTCTGGAGGACCTGTTCCTCTATTATTTTGGCGAAGACGCAGCCATGGAAAGTCCAGCTAATAAATGTCAATAGTAAAATGAAAAAATTTTGATTTATATTTTGGACTAAAAAAGGGCGCACTTGTCCCTTGGTGAAAATATCATTTTTCAAAAAAGATATTGGTCCGTTGGAT
>JAGHIA010000047.1 GCA_017887445.1 Fusicatenibacter sp. | reverse complement strand
TTAGGAAGTAGAACCAGATCGTATCCTCTTCCCGGATGGAGAAGAACTTGCGGGTGCGACTGGTTTTGCAAGCATAGCGTTTGGATATCCAAACGCATTTTGGGGAGAACCCCAAACCCCCGAATCGAAAGGAGTAGAACAAAATGGGAATTATTGGTGTATTTTTAGGAGCTATGGTAGGCGGTTGTATAGGAGTTGTCGTGACATGTCTGGCAGTAGCCGCAAAGCGGGCAGATGAGCGGTATGGTTGTATTATTGATGTAGAATCGTGTCTTCCTGAGGCAAGGGCATTGGAATTGCCCACAAGGATGATCCGTTTTTTAGATGCGAATGGCATACCGCTGTTTTCTATCCCGGATGGAGAGTTTGTGATACTGACTATGGGGAACGGAGAAAGCACTGTGAGCCTGTGCCAGTATCTGGATGTGGATCACGCAAGGATCGATGGTGTGGATTGGCAGCTTCAGAAATTCGCAAAGGAAATGGAGAAACGGGGGATTGCGATTTCACCGCCTGCTATGCGCAGATAGAAAGAAGGTGGAATATGAGTAAAAAAGTAATGATTGTTATCGTAGCCGTAATTACTTTGCTGACAGTAGGCATTATCTTAAAACGGAAAGGGGCTAAATAATTGGACAAAGGGAACATAGGCCACGCATTTTTTCTACGGAAAGCGTTTGATATGGATGAACTGAGAAAACCATATGAAAAGGAATTTGCCAGAGGCTTTAAAGTAGAAAAGGTTGTGGAACTGACGGAGGAACAGTTCCAGAAATTTTCTTCCGCTTTAAGTGATTATTACCGTTTCCTATATGACCATCGGACTGATATGTATTACGATGTGGGTGATATGAGCTATCACTGCCTTCTTGTAACAACACCTAAATATGGAGATGGAATTTTGATAGAGGCAGAGGGATATGCCTATGCTCGTTATGCCGCATATGTGCCAGACTGTGGCAGGCTGGAATTATCTGGCCTGGCGGTTATCAAGCAGCCGGACCTTTCAGCTAATGTCCCCAAGGAGTATTGGAAAGCGATCACTTTAAAGGAAAATGCAAAACAGGAGAAAGGCAGGTGACATCATGAGGAAACGGAACCATGTGGTGCCTGTTCGCCTGAACGCCAGAGAACTGCGTATGCTGGAGGATCAAGTGACAAAAAGCGGGTTATCGAGGGAAGAATTTTTGCGCTCTCTGATCGTAGGGGCAGATATCCGTGCGAAACCCTGTGAGCATCATGCGGATTTGTTGCGGAAAATAGCGGGACTTTGCAATAATGCTAATCAGCTGGCGCATGTGGCAAATGCCACTGGCAGAGCTGATACTGTAAGTATTCAGGAAATGCTTCGAATCTCAAAAGAAATCTGGAAAATCGTTAAAGAGGACTGGTAACGGTTTATGGCCTATACCAGCATCATTCCTGTCCACCGTCTGGACAATTCCATTCACTATATCCAAGACAAAGAAAAAACATCAAAGCCGGAACCGTCCGCTGGTTCGCTGGAAGGGGCTATTGATTATGCCCTGAACCGGGATAAGACAGAACGGACTGTTTTTGAGGACGCTATTGGCTGTACATGTGAAAGTGCGTATCAAGATATGCTGGCAACCAAGCGGCGGTTCCATAAAACAGAGGGAGTACAAGGTTATCATCTGATCCAGAGTTTCGCTGAAGGGGCTGGAGAAATGACTCCGGAATTGGCACATTTGATTGGACTTGAACTGGCAGAACAACTTCTGAAAGGAAAGTACGAAGTGGTCATTACTACCCATTTGAATACGAAACATTATCATAACCATTTAGTATTTAATTCGGTAAGTTTAGAAGATGGGAAAAAGTACCATAGCAACCACAGGAGTTATTATGAAGAGATCCGAAAGATCTCGGATAGCCTATGCCAGAAATATGGCCTTTCTATTATCCAGCCGGGGAATGGCAAGGGGAAATCCTATGCGGAATGGCAGGCAGAACAGGCTGGAAAACCGACATGGAGGACGGCGATCCGATTGGATGTAAAAGAGGCGGTAGCTTCTAGTTACACTTGGAAACAGTTCCTTTCCAGTATGGAAGGAAAAGGCTATGTGTTCAAATTAAATCGGAAATATATTGCTTTGAAGGCTCCGGGGATGGAACGTTTTATACGTTTGAAAAGCCTTGGGAAAAATTACAGTGAAGAAGCCATACGGATGTGGATCTTGCAGCCTAAACCGAAAATGAAAAAATCGGATAGGCAGGTAAATAAGAGGAAGGAAATTAAGCGTTATGGTCTTCAGGCATTGTATTATTCTTACCTGTATCAGATGGGTGTCTTAAAGAAGAAACCCCAAAAGATTCCTTATCAGATCCGACAGGATATCCGGCGATTGGATGCGAGAATTGCACAGATGAATTTTCTGGATAAACATGGAATCACTTCAAGGGAGCAATTGAGATCTTATCGGAAACCATTGGAAGAACAGGCAATAACGCTGACGAAAGAAAGGTACCGTTTATACCGTTTGGAACCGGATTCGCCAAGAATCCATGAGATCACCATACTTTTAAAGCCTTTGCGAAAAGAAATCCGCATGTGTACGAAGATTGAACAGCATTCCTTAGAGATAGAAAAAAAACTTGAGGCGTTGAATCAACAGTCTGAAAGGCAATTGCAAAGACAAGAGAACAGAATACAAAAAGTAAAAAATGAACTGGAAGAAAGAAGGTGAGATGGATGAATTTAGGCGGAGATGCGGCAGATCAGGTTGTCAGATATTCTCTGGAGGGTATTGATTACAGCCTTCGCCTGTCCGGCACATTAGCCAAAAATCTGGCGGTCTTTTTTGCAGCAGTGTTGAAAGATCAAAAGAAAACTTATGGAAAGACCCGTATGGTACGAATGCTAAAGGAAAACCGGCCACTCAAATTTTTTACAGTACCAAGTGACCGGTTAAAAGAATTTGCTAAAGAAGGGAAAAAACGTGGGCTTTTGTATGTGGTGATCCGGGATCGGAAAAACCCTTCCCAGTGTGAGATCATGGTATTTGCGGACGATGCAGCCAAGGTGAACCGGGTCATGGATAAAATGAATCTGGACTTCTTAAAATCCGAAAGTGGGGAGGCTGTCCAAGAAGCAGCTACTGAAGTGAAACAGGCTGTAGAAGAACCGCAGGTTCGTACCGAGAGTGTCAATATGCCAGAGGGCGAAGTTCAATTTGAGATTGATGAGGGGGAATGGGATCTTGGATTTGCAGATCCGCAACCTGATATAGAAAATTTTACGCAGGTGCAGAAAGGGAACAAAAACAATCCGTCCGAACCTTTCTTGCACAACAGCGGTATTTCTATCGGGGCGGAAAAAGCTGATCAGGCAGAAAGGAATAACCGTATAATTTCTAGTGATAAGAGAACGGAAGCAAATGATATAAAGAAACCTTCGGTTCGGGCAGAATTACAGGAAATTAAGCTGGAAAAGCAGGAAACTAAGAAGAAAACAGAAGCCCAAAGGACCCACAGTCAAAAAAGGTCTTCGGGGAGGAAGCAGAAAAAAACGCGATCGAAAGGAAGGTGATGTGAATGGATTTAAACCGGTTTATCCAAAACGGAGATAATTTGCCTGAAGAAAAGCCAAAGATGTCAAAAGAAGAATATGCTGCAGCAAAAAAGCAGGAACGGGAAGAAGTATGGGCAGAAATTGATTCAAAAGCCCAGGAGATATTCAGTGATGCGAGTTCCTTAAAAGGATTTTTGGATTTTATGGCACAGTGCAAGCCTCAGAAAACGCCAAATCTTCTCTTGCTTTATAGCCAGAATCCGGAAATCCGGCAGGTAATGACCTTTAATAAAATTAAAGCAGAAGGGTATTCTTTACGGTCGGGTGTGCATGGGTATAAATTTTTAGTCACGAATGACTATGAAAAAGACGGTGTGATGATGCAGGGAACTAATGTAGGGTGGGCTTATGATGTGAGCCAGATACGCATGAAGCAGCCAGAAACACCAGAACCGAAAGATATGGAGACTTTGCTTGGGGCGCTTTTATCCAATTCAGAAGTACCGATCCGTATTGCAGACAACCTGCCGGAAGGTGTGCAGGCACAGTATATTCCAAGGCAGAGGACTGTTTATGTCCGCAATGGCATGAGCGAAACAACGACTTTTCACGCTATCAGCCGGGAACTGGCCTGTGCCAGCATGGATGCCCATGACGGAAGCTATACGCGCACAAAAGCATCCATCAAGGCTTATTGTGCGGCATATGTTGTTGGACAGAAATATGGTGTTGATGTTTCCGGTTTTCAGTTGGGAAAAGTGTGTGAACTTCAGGAAAATGGGAATAAAGATCCAAGAGAACTGCGTTCTTTTATTGGGGATATTCGAAATGCTGCTTATAGCATCAGCAGTCACCTGAACCAAAATTTAGGTGAGCATGAACAGGAATTTGTAGCAGATGCTTTTTCCATTGCAGAAAATCAGGAAGTAGCAAACCCGTCTAAAGCAAAGAAACAGCCGGAAAGGTAATGGATAGGGCTGCGGCAATGGAAGGAGGCTTTTTCTGAAAAAGGAGTAGCTATCTGCAGGAGTGTGTGATATGTTGTGGTTGACGAGAAAGGAGGCCAAGGATGGAGAAACGAAGATGTGTTAAATCCGACACTATTCTGATCAATATGTTGATACATGCTCTGAGGGATGTCCTTCGGGAAGAAAAAGCAAAAGGAGCGTCTACAGAAGTAACCCGGAATTTGATCCTGCGTTTGGCGGAACATAAAGACCGCAAACTTTATCTAACAGAAGAAGAATACCGAAAATCTGTGTTGGCGATCAATCGTCTGCGTGATTTTTATATCCAGAATGGCCGATATGCTGATGGGATTGATACGGTCTTACTGCGTATTATGAAATCCAGATATAGGACGTATCGAGGTACAACTAAGGTAAAGTAGGCGGAACTTTTCTATGAGGCGATATGGTTACACTGTCTCGGAACATAGGAGGATCATTAATAAATATTATCGGGTAATTGACGGACAGGCATTAAACTTGTCCTTATTTTATGGAAAATCAGATGAAAGATTTGGGTATGGCATATGCATGTTACTTTGGACCATCTCAACGGAATATCTATTCCGCATATGAAGAAACAATAGATTTTTGAAAGAGGTAGATAGGGGGAATGCCAATGAATGAATGGGCAAGACTTTCCAGAAAAGCAAAGTCGATTAAAGCCATGTATCCAAAAGGAACAAAGGTGGTTTTAGATTATATGGAAGGAGAAGCGGATATGCCCAGTGGTTTAGCAGGTACTGTCCAGTTTGTGGATGACATTGGGCAGATCCATGTCCAGTGGGAAAATGGAAGATCCTTGGCACTGAACGCTGAAACCGATCGATTCCGTATGACGGGACGTCCGCCAAAAGAGAAAGGGGAATTTTCCCGGTAACCAGAAGCGGTAAGTCAGAATGGATTATCTGGCTTGCCGCTTTACCATTAGTGTGGTGGTTGGCAGCTATGGTAGCGGATGCAGTGACACCGGGAGCAAACCTGCTTTCCATCATGGATAATCTGACGGAGAAGTTAAACCATCCGTTATCTTTGAGATATACACCATATACGGTCAAAGCAATCCTGATCAGCACGATACTGTATGGGCTTGGGGTTGGTATTTATTATGCGAATCAACGGAATTACCGCAGAGGTGAAGAACATGGCTCAGCTAAGTGGGGTGATGTAAAAACTCTCTGTAAAAAATACCGTGCGAAACCTTATTCCAATAACCTGCTATTAACGGATCATTTCCGTATGGGGCTGGATGTATACCGGCATCAGCGGTGCCTAAATGTTTTGGTAGTAGGCGGGAGCGGCGCCGGGAAATCACGGACGTATGCCTTACCCAATATCATGCAAGGAAACACCTCTCTGGTCATTACAGATCCCAAGGCAGAATTGCTCCGAAAGACCGGCGGCTTGCTGGAAAAGTTGGGATATGATGTGCGGGTATTTGACCTGATCCATCCCGATACCTCTTTTGGTTATAACCCTTTTACTTATATTGAGGATGATAAGGATGTTTTGAAACTGATCACGAACCTGATCCAAAACACTACTCCAAAAGGATCACAATCCAATGATCCATTTTGGGAGAAAAGTGAAACAGCCCTTTTAGAGGCACTGATGTTATATCTGCTCCATGAGGCTCCATCGGAAGAACAAAATTTTACGATGATCATGGAAATGCTTTCAGCTGCGCAGGTCAAAGAAGATGATGAGGATTTTGAATCTCCTCTGGATATTTTATTTGAACGGCTGGAGATGCGTGATCCTGAGAGTATCGCAGTGAAGCAATATCATATTTACAAACAAGCTGCAGGAAAGACCGCCAAAAGTATTTTAATTTCAGTAGGCGTTCGGCTTGCAGCTTTTAACTTGCGTCAGATTGCCAGCCTCACCTGCAATGATGAGCTGGATCTTGAAACCATCGGGGAAAAGAAGGTTGCACTCTTCTGCTGTATCCCCGATGCAGACACTTCCTTGAATTATCTGGTCGGTATGATCTATACGCAGCTTTTCCAGACACTTTATTATGTAGCGGATCGAAAGTATGGCGGGAAACTGCCTGTCCATGTCCACTGCTTGATGGATGAATTTCCCAATGTTGCCTTACCCAATGATTTTCAAAAGATACTGGCAACCATGCGTTCCAGATCAATTTCCTGCAGTATTATCATCCAGAATATGTCCCAATTAAAAGCTCTTTATAAAGATGAATGGGAAAGTCTGGTGGGTAATTGCGATGAATTTTTGTATTTGGGCGGCAATGAAAAAGAGACACATAAATATGTTTCGGAACTTATGGGGAAGGAAACGATTGATACCAATACCTATGGGGAAACCAAAGGGCGCTCTGGAAGCTATTCGACAAATTATCAGCAATCCGGCAGAGAGTTATTGACACCGGATGAAGTACGCATGCTGGACAATCGTTATGCCCTATTGTTCATTCGTGGTGAGCGCGTGATTATGGACCAGAAATACAACTTAATGAAGCATCCAAATGTGAAACTGACAGAGGATGGAGGTGCCAATCCCTATGATTATGCCAAAACGCCTTTAGCTCATGACAGTTTTGCTTTTGATGCAGATAGATATGAAGATTATGAACTGCTCTCAGATGAGGATATCATCAAGGAGCCTTTTTGATGAATGGAGGGATGCCAATGAAGATTTTATTCCATCAATTAAAGCAGAGGGAAGCCGATGGGAAAACAAGTAACGGGCTGGAAGAAAAAAATACGGTTCACGAAAAGATGAGCCGCTTCCAGAAAAAAATATTTACCTGTTATTCCGTACTGGTTTTTACAGGGAACCTTTGCACGGCATATGTCTATGCTGCCGGTGATCCATTAAGTGTGGTTAACAATCTGTCCACCTTTATTTTCTCTTTAATCCGGGCTATCGGTTTGATTCTGCTAGGGTTTGGTATTGTGCAGGTGGGCTTAAGTTTAAAAAGCCATGATCCCAGCCAGAGAGCCAATGGTTTCTTAACCTTGGCCGGCGGTATTATTATCACCTTCGCAAAGGAGATTCTTGATCTGATCATGGGTTAGGAGGCAAAACGGGGCGGGCTTGTCCTGCCCTATCCTATCCGTCTTTTATTTGAAGGAGGTGAGGACTCATAGAAAGCGATAACTGGATTGTGCAAAATTTAAATTCGGCTTTAAATACATGGAATGACAAATTAAACGAGATTATCTCTCTTTTGACTCAAAGTCCGGAAACGTTTAAAGGCGGCGGCATTTGGTCAGTAATGACAAATATCAATGATGCCTTGAAAGCTATTGCATTGGGGTTGTTGGTTTTGTTTTTTGCTGTAGGCATTGTAAAGACCTGTGGCAGTTTTTCAGATATAAAAAAACCGGAACATGTAGTTAAGGCATTCGTTCGTTTTGCATTAGCTCAGGGTGCTGTTGTGTATGGTATGGAACTGATGCAGGCTTTATTCTCCATTATACAGGGGATTGTTTCAACCATTTTAGGACAGTCCAGCCTGAATGGAGGTTCTGTAGCACAACTTCCGGCAGAGATCGTGGAAAAAGTAGAATCTGTGGGGCTACTAGACTCTATTCCACTATGGATTGTGACTCTCCTTGGCAGCCTGCTGATTACGGTGCTGTCCTTTATTATGATTTTGACAGTATATGGCCGGATGTTTAAGTTATATATCTACACTGCTATTGCACCGATTCCTTTATCCACTTTTGCTGGGGAACCATCCCAAAGTGTAGGTAAAAATTTTATACGTTCTTATGCTGGAGTGTGCTTGGAGGGTGCGATCATTGCGCTGGCATGTATCATTTTTTCCGTATTTGCTTCCAGTACCCCTGCAATTTCGGATACCAGCCTGTCTGCAGTGACGATTGTTTGGAATTATATCGGGGAATTAGTGTTCAACTTGTTGATCCTGGTAGGTGCTGTCAAAGCCTCTGACCGGATTGTGAAAGAGATTATGGGACTGTAATTGATGGAGTCATGTAAGGAGGAATTTGCGATGGATGAGATTAAAACACTTCCCTTTATATGGGAATATGGGCAAGAAGAAATAGCGCTGATGGTAAGCTCCTACGCGGATAATGGAACCCTCTATATCGGTCTATACAGCAAAGAAGAAGATGGCTTTGAACCCTTTGGAGACCTTACCGTAAACCTTCGTGAGAATAATCTAAGGGGGAGATCCAATGCTGCATTTATAGACCATAATTTCAGCAAAGACAAGCTGAAATTTATTAAGCAGCACAAATTAGGTACTGTCCTGCCGGAAAAAGGGTATTCCGGATATTGTGAATTTTCTCGTGTCGCTTTTGACATGGAACGGTTGAAAAAGTTTGACCGGGAAGGCGTGGAACGATATCTGAGTGCAGGACCAATACAGATAGAAGGACAAAAGAAAAATATACATAAAAAAAGAAATCAAGCTGAAAGGTAGGAAGATCTGATGGAAGTAAAAATGAATAAAGAAATCCGGGATTATCAAGAATCTATGTTTTTCGGATTGAATTTCCGCCAGTGCGTATTTTCTGTACTGGCAATTTTAGCAGCTGTAGGGATTTACTTTGGAACACGGAGCCTCCCTGTAGAGGAAATTCGGGGATGGCTGTGCATGCTTGGTGCAGCTCCGTTTGCAGCGTGTGGCTTTATTAAATACCATGGTATGACAGCGGAACAGTTTTTGTGGGCTTTTGTTAAATCAGAGTTCCTGTATCCGAAACGGTTAAGATTTCAGCCTGAGAATCTTTATTACAACTGCATGAAAGAGACAATTAGTGCTGGAGAAAGGACAGGGAAAAATGGAGTTCTCCTGACTCAAAAAAAGCAAACAGGGGGTAAAAAAATAAAACCCACAAAAAAGAAAGGAAGGAGGGATGCCCTTGATTAAAACACTGACTCAGACATTGAAAATGGACAAAGAGCGGTTTACTGTGCCAAAATCTGTTCAACAGGCAGTACCGATACACAGGATCTGGCAGGATGGGATCTTTCAGGTTGGGAATAAGTATTCCAAGTCCTTTCGGTTTTCAGATATCAATTACAGTATTGCCAGTAAAGAGGATAAAACAGAAATGTTTTTAGATTACTCAGATCTTTTGAATGCCTTAGATTCAGGGGCAACGGCGAAGATCACACTCAATAACCGAAGGATCAATAAAGACGAATTTGAACATTCTCTTCTACTGCCTATGAAGGAGGACGGTTTGGACGAATATAGGCAGGAGTACAATGAGATGCTGCTTTCCAAGGTCAGTGGTACCAGTAACAGCATCTATCAGGAGCGTTACCTCACGATCAGCGTCCACAAGAAGAATATCGATGAAGCCAGAACTTATTTTGCCCGGGTAGGGACAGATATTACAACACATTTGGCAAAACTGTCATCTACGTCAGAAGAACTGGACGCTGCGGACCGGCTTCAGATTTTTCGGGATTTTTTTAAAGCGGACGAGCCATCCGCATTTCCATTTGATCTTAAGGCATTTGCCAAAAAAGGCCATAGTTTTAAAGATTGGATCTGTCCGGAAAGCATGGAATTTAAAAAAGATTATTTTAAAATCAATGAGAGGTATGGCCGTGTCTTATATATGCAGGATTATGCCAGTTATGTGAAAGATGATATGGTTTCTGAGCTATGTGACTTAAGCCAGAATCTAATGCTATCCATTGACATCCTGCCGGTGCCGACTGATGAGGCGGTAAGAGAAATCCAAAATAAGCTGTTAGGGGTAGAAACGAATGTGACGAATTGGCAGCGCCGGCAGAATGCCAACAACAACTTTTCCGCAGTAGTACCTTACGATATGGAACTGCAGAGAAAAGAAACCAAAGAAATGCTGGACGATTTGACTACGAGGGATCAGCGGATGATGTTCGGGCTGTTGACCATGGTACATATGGCTGACGATAAGAAACAGTTAGATTCTGACACAGAGACTTTGCTCTCGGTTGCAAGGAAACATTTATGCCAGCTCTCTGTACTGAAATGGCAGCAAGTGGATGGCCTGAACACGGTACTCCCATACGGACTACGAAAGATCAATGCCCTCCGTACCTTGACCACCGAATCAACGGCTGTAATGATCCCGTTCCATACACAGGAAATCATGCAGCCGGGAGGCATCTATTACGGCCAGAATGCAGTCAGTAAAAATATGCTGGTCGCAGATCGGCGGAAACTTCTGAATGGAAACTCGTTCCGGCTGGGAGTCAGTGGATCAGGAAAAAGTTTTTCGGCAAAAGAGGAAATCGTAGCTTTAGCCCTGTCCACGGAGGACGATATCCTGATCCTTGATCCGGAATCCGAGTTTGGCTCTTTAGTGGAAGCCCTAAACGGGGAAGTAATCCGCATATCCGCCACCTCGGACACCCATCTGAATGCGATGGATATGGATTCTGCCTACGGCAATGAAAAGAATCCATTGATTGAAAAATCTGAGTTTGTCCTTTCTTTGTTTGAGCAGCTAGTAGGTGCAGGAAATTTGTCTGCGAAGGAAAAATCAATTTTAGACCGTTGCACAGCAGATGTGTACCGAGATTATATGCGGGGAGGATATCGAGGTGAGGTTCCGACCTTAAAAGATCTTTATCGCCAACTTATGCTCCAACCGGAAGAAGAATCCAGAGGGCTTGCATTATCTTCCGAATTGTTTATCAACGGCAGCCTTAATACTTTTGCCCAGCCCACAAATGTAAACACAAAAAGCCGTATTATTGCCTATGATATTCGTGAATTAGGCGAACAGCTTATGCCTTTGGGCATGCTGGTTACATTGGATTCGATTTTTAATAGAGTGATTCAGAATTGGAAAAAAGGCAGAACCACCTGGATTTTTGCAGATGAGTTCTATCTGCTGTTCCGCTACCAGTATAGTGCAGATTTTTTCTATCGACTCTACAAAAGGATTCGCAAATATAACGGATTTGTGACAGGACTTACACAGAATGTAGAGGAACTCCTGAAATCAGACACGGCAAGGTTAATGCTGGCGAACAGTGAGTTCCTGATTTTATTAAATCAGGCAACGACAGACCGTGAGGAATTGGCTTCATTGCTGAATATTTCCGATAATCAGCTTTCTTATATCACAAACGTAGGGGCAGGTCATGGGCTTATCCGCTGTTCTGGGAATATTGTCCCATTTGAAAACAGCTTCCCGAAGAACACAAAATTGTATCGGCTGATGACTACCAAACCAGATGAGATGCAGAGGGCTGTCTAAAAATCGTCTGTTATTACCATACAATTTCATCCTAGAAACTATAAGCATAATTTAAAAAGCCGCCACATGTAAACTCGACTGTGTGGCGGTTTTTTGACGGGTGAAATATGATTGCGGATACCGGAAAGGAGAGAGATCAATATCGTTAGGGAACATGAGTAAATGAGGAAAGTAGGAAACCGCATTATCAACAGTGATTCCCTGTATGCCTTTTATAGATATTTAGCTGAAGCAGATAAAAAGAATTATAACAAACCAGGCAACAAGGGAGGTGAGATATGAAAGATATCAAAGTTAAAGAACACAACCGTAGTCCCAAGGTATTAACAAAAGCCTCCCGGATGCCAAAGCAATTGGTGAAAAAGACTATTTTGGAGGCAAAGGAGAAATCCTTGGAAGGATCAAGGATTTCAGAGGATTCTTCTGTGAAACAGACTCCGTCTGGATATGCTGGAGATAAGGTGGGCTCTGTCTCAAAACAGATGGCTGTCAATGCTGGAAAGGAAAGCGTAAGGATTTCATATGACGCAGGACGTAAGGCGGCAAAAAAGACTTATGAAAAATTACAAAACCAAAAGAAGAAAGAAACAACTTCTGAAAGGACAAAAATGAATTCGGCCGGTCATGAAGAAGCGACCGATAGCATGGATCGTCCTAGAACAGAACGGAGTGATACTGCCTATAAAAAAGAAAATGCAAGGAAACGGAAGAAAAAGCAGGATGTCCAAAGCAGCAAAAAATCTTCTTCTGTTGTTAAGCAGAAAAGGCAGGAACAGATTCCGGCGATACGCACCAGAGAAACAGTTAGACGGACAGTACGCACTAAAGGAAGCCAAGGGGCGGCAGTATTCAAAGAAGAAGCATTACCATATGCAAGAAAATTTTCGATAAAGAAGTCGCCTCGTTTAATCAAATCTTCTACTATACCAAGAAATGGATTACGAAAAGTACCAGCGGCGGCAGCCAAAGAAGTACGGGCCGCTCATATGGCAAAACAAGTAGCTGTAACTTCCATGCAAAGAACTGCTATGCAGATACAGAGATCAGCTACAGCTGCAGTGCGTTTCAAACGAATGGTGGAGGCAGCTGCAAGGACAATCCGAAGTGCTTTTGCAGCGTTGGCGGCCGGCGGCGGGGCCATGTTTGTAGTTTTGATATTAATTGTAGGTGTAGTCGGCGGGGTATTTTCATATAGTTCGTCTCAAAGCAGTGCTTCTTTAAGTTCAGAAGTCCTTTCTTATACAGCTACGATTCAACGTTATGCCAGCGAGTATGGCATTCCGGAGTATGTGTCTGTGATTCAAGCAATTATGATGCAGGAGTCTGGAGGACAAGGAACAGACCCTATGCAGTGTTCAGAATGTCCTTATAATACTCTGTACCCGAACAGCCCCGGAGCAATCCAAGACCCTGAGTATTCCATACAGGTTGGCATAAGGTATTACGCAGACTGTGTCCAAGAAGCAGGATGCACAGGACCAGAAGATTTGGAACGGTTAAAATTGTCATTACAAGGATATAATTATGGAAATGGATACATATCGTGGGCATTACAGAACTATGGAGGATACAGTGAAGCTAATGCCCTTTTATTTTCACAACAGCAGGCTGCTTCCCACGGCTGGTCATCTTATGGTGATCCAGAATATGTTTCCCATGTGCTTCGGTATTATTCAGAGGGCAATCCTTTTGCAGCATTGTTTGGTAATGATCAGATGGTATCTGTAGCTTTGTCACAACTTGGAAATGAGGGTGGACAAAAGTTCTGGTCATGGTATGGCTTCGATAGCAAGGTAGACTGGTGCGCTTGTTTTGTGTCATGGTGTGCAGATCAATGCGGTTTGATCGAGAGTGGAGCTGTACCGAAGTTCTCCAGCTGTTCAACGGGTATGGCTTGGTTCCAGAATCAAGGTAAATGGCAAGGCGCAGGAAGCACTCCCACTGCTGGAATGATTATTTTTATTGATTGGAATCAAGATGGAATCTGCGATCATGTGGGTATTGTGGAAAAGAGTGAAAACGGAAGAGTCTATACCGTAGAAGGAAATTCCAGTGATGCAGTAAATCAGAGGGATTATGACATAAACTATGCCTGCATTATGGGGTATGGAATTGTGTCTTTATAATAGATAAAGTGTTAGAAAAATGGAAAGTAGCTGTGGCAATATGATTCTGCGTTTAAAGGAGGTTTAAGGATGTCCCTCAACAAGCAACGCCAGGGAGCAGTGGCTATCCTGGGCATTGCTAATTTTATTTTTGCTAAAATAGAAATGGGCTAATTTCTTGAAATGTTATTGAGGGTATAGTATTATTAAATAGTAAGTTATGACTAACTCATAAGACAGGAGGAAGGGGAATGGATAAACTTGGCTTTAATCAAGACTGGTATGGTATGCAGGCCAAAGTGCTATCACAAAGCGGTGATCGAGTTGTCGTTGACTATGGCTGCATTGGCCGTGGTATTGTGAAAAACTATAATTTGTTTGAGGGTATACAGTTTTGTTTCCTCGATTTTGAAACGGATGAGTCTATGAAAGCTCAAAAGTTCAACCCAGATATTATCCAGATTACGCATTGTCAAACTGGACGCTATGAATGCGAATTTGCCAACCATACCGTGTCCTATTTACCAGAGGGTTATTTTAGCGTTGCGGCAACAGAGCATTTACCTATTTCCTTTTCTTTCCCATTGGGAAAATACTACGGCGTCAGTCTTGTCATAGACCGTCAGGCATTGTCGGACGGAACCCGCCGGATGATGCAGATGATTCCTATCGACCTTGACAAGATAGGTGCCACATTGGGGCTTGAAGCGAGGTGGTATGTCAGCGATACACCTCCGCAGTTACAGCATCTCTTTTCTGAATTATATCATGCTGCCGAAACGGAACCGCTTCCCTTTTAGGACATAAGTAGTAAAAAAATTGCCAGCCGATATTTAACGGCTGGCCCAATGGGAAAATAAAATGTACTATTTTTAAGATGATAGTTTTCTATATTCTCGTGGTGAAATTCCCGTTT
>JAGHIA010000046.1 GCA_017887445.1 Fusicatenibacter sp. | reverse complement strand
CCCTAAACCTCTTAGCTTTCAGAAATTTGCGTTGTGTCCCCCAAAAAAGCTGTTTGAGCCTGCGAGTTCTTTTATGGGGGACACGGTTTTAGCAAATTTTTGAAAGCTTAGAGGTTCTTGGGTTCCGAAACCGTGTGAATTTTCAGAACCCATCCGCGGGCGCCAGCTTTTGCCCGCGGCATCCTGACATTGGTTCAGCCAGCTGAACGGTTGCCTTTAATTTCTGCTGAACTCCGCAAGCTTTACGTCGGGATTCCGCTCCTCCACCATGCCCACGCTCCATGGATTTACAAACAGCAGCAGCGGATTTCCTTTCAGGTCCATGACCTTCTTCATATCGGAGGTGCCGGCGATGCGGTCCACATCCACCTCCTCCTTGTTGGCAATCCAGCGGATATGCTCGTAGGGGAGATTTTCCAGACGGATATCCACGTTGTACTCGTTTTCCAGCCGGTATTTCAGCACGTCAAACTGCAGGACGCCCACAACGCCGACGATGATCTCCTCCATGCCGCCTTTGTATTCCTGGAAGATCTGGATGGCGCCTTCCTGGGCGATCTGGTTGATGCCCTTGACGAACTGCTTCCGCTTCATGGAATCCAGCAGGCGGACTCTCGCGAAATGCTCCGGCGCGAAGGTGGGGATCCCTTCGTAGGCAAATTTCTTTCCGGTGGCGCAGACGGTATCGCCGATGGAGAAGATTCCCGGGTCGAACACGCCGATGATATCTCCGGCAAAGGCCTCGTCCACCACATGGCGGTCGCTGGCCATCATCTGCTGGGGCTGGGACAGGCGCATTTTCTTGTCGCCCTGCACATGGTATACCTCCATGCCCGCGTCAAACCGTCCGGAACAGATGCGCATGAAGGCGATTCTGTCCCTGTGGGCCTTGTTCATGTTGGCCTGGATTTTGAAGACAAAAGCGGAAAAGTCTTCCTTCATCGGGTCCACCACTCCGCAGTCCGCGTTTCTTGGCAGCGGGGAGGTGGTCATGGCAAGGAAATGGCGCAGGAAGGTTTCCACGCCGAAGTTGGTCAGCGCCGAACCGAAAAATACCGGCGACAATTCTCCTTTGCTCACCAGCTCCTGGTCGAATTCCGCGCTGGCTCCGTCCAGCAGTTCAATCTCCTCCAGCAGCTGCTCCTTCTGGTCCTCGTCCACCACGTCCAGAAGATGCGGATCATCCAGGTCGATTTCTTCCTCGATGCCTTCCTTTGTGCCTTTCATTGTATCGGAAAAGGTCAGCACCTTATTGGTGTTCCGGTCGTAAACTCCGCGGAATTTCTTTCCGGAGCCGATGGGCCAGTTGATGGGGCAGGTGGCGATGCCCAGCTCCTTCTCGATCTCATCCAGAAGGTCGAAGGTGTCGTTGGCATCCCGGTCCATTTTATTGATAAAGGTAAAGATGGGGATGTGGCGCATCACGCAGACCTTGAACAGCTTTCGCGTCTGCGCCTCCACACCTTTGGAGCCGTCGATGACCATGACCGCGGAATCCGCCGCCATCAGGGTACGGTAGGTATCCTCCGAGAAATCCTGATGTCCCGGGGTGTCCAGAATGTTGATGCAGAAGCCGCCGTAGTTGAACTGGAGAACGGAGGAGGTGACGGAGATTCCTCTCTCTTTCTCGATCTCCATCCAGTCGGAAACGGCGTGGCGGGCGGTGGCCTTTCCTTTCACGGAGCCGGCCAGGTTGATCGCGCCTCCGTACAGAAGGAATTTCTCGGTCAGTGTGGTCTTGCCGGCGTCGGGGTGCGAGATGATCGCGAAGGTGCGGCGTTTTTCTATTTCTTTTGTGTAATCAGGCACGGGTGGTTCTCTCCTTATTTCTGTTTTCTATCGTTCTATGTCTTGTTTCTGGTACATTTTAGTATATGTCGGGCGGTACTGTCAAGGGGGACGAAAACCGGCGCCCGGCCGGGGGACAGACGGCGAGGGGGATATGGAGTGCGTGCTCACTCCGACATCCGGACAGAAGCAGGAATGGTGTTCGCCGTACGCAGAGCGGTGTGTTGGGTTTGTCTGCGTTTGGGTTTTGTCCGCTCTGTGTACGGCGGACACCTTTCCTGCTTCTGTCCGTCTGTAGTCGCAAGCACTGCACTTCCATATCCCCCCTCGCCGTCTGTCCCCCGGCCGGGCGCCGGTTTTCTGGGTAGTGGGGGCGGTGGGGTGAGGGCGGAAGGGTGTGGAAGAGAACGTAAAGGGGCGGGGGGAATCTGCCCCAAAAGCGGGAGGCGTAGCGGGCTGCGCTGACTGATTTTGGGGCAGATTCCGCGTAACGTGGGGTGTGCGGATTGCAGGGATGAATGTTCAAACACGCTTTAGGCGTTTTCTTGGTGAATGGTTGCTTGGAACTCTGGATATCAGGTTTTGTCTTTTTCGGCCCGGGCCATGTAGGGGAAGAGTTCTTCGTACATTTCGATCTGATCTTCGGATTCGGGGAGGGCGGGGATCAGGCCGGTGCAGTCCTGGGCGGAGCAGGCGAGGCCGGTTTCGTCGATGATTCCGTAGGGGTCCTGGGTGGTTTTTGAGGTGGCCTGTGGGGTTTTGTGGTGTTCCTGGGCGGAAGTGGGCTGGGTGCCCTTGGTGGGGTTGGTAGAGTTCGTGCTGTTTGTATTGTTTGTGTGTTTCATTGTGTTCTCCTTTTGCTTTCCTGAATGTGTCTGATGTTCTGTAACCGGCCGCAACAGTTCAGCTACGCTGAATTGTTACAACCGGTCGGCTGGATGAATGTTCCTTTCGTTGCAGCTAGTCAGCTGGCTGAATAGTTACGAATGCTTACCTTCGTTTTATTTTTTCCGGATTTGGCGATACTATCCCTGCTTGTAAAAAAACGGCGGATGCTTTATACTGGAATGGACACGTTGAATTGATCGTAAGGATTGGAAAGAAAGGATTTTTTATGGAGCTGCCTTCCGAGTGGCTGGGAAAGCCGTATTATTCGCTGGACGCGTATTTGAAAAAGGAATTTGGCGAGAAGGTTTATAAGCTTTCGCTGGATGGGGGTATGACCTGCCCCAACCGGGACGGTACCTGTGGGTCCCGGGGGTGTATTTTCTGCAGTGAGGGTGGTTCCGGGGATTTTGCCGGCGACCGGAGGCTGTCGGTCACGGAACAGATCCAGGCCCAGAAGTCTTTGCTTCAGAAGAAACGGCCGGTGGGTAAGTTTATTGCATATTTTCAGGCCTATACGAATACTTATGCTCCTGTGGAGGTGCTGGAGCGGTTGTTTTTGGAAGCCTTGGCGGACCCGCAGGTGGTGGTTTTGTCTGTGGCCACGCGGCCGGACTGTCTGGGCAGCGACGTTCTGGAGCTTCTGGAACGGCTGAACCGGCAAAAGCCTGTCTGGGTGGAGCTTGGCCTTCAGACGATCCATCCCTCCACGGCTGCCTATATCCGCCGTGGGTATCCGCTCTCCTGCTTTGAACATGCGGTGGAGGAACTGCACCTGCGGGGAATTCCGGTGATTGTCCATACAATCCTCGGACTTCCTTTTGAGTCGGAGGACATGGTGCTGGAGACCATGCATTATCTCAATGGCTGCCCCATCCGCGGGGTGAAGCTTCAGCTGCTCCATGTGCTGAAGCACACGGATCTGGCGGCGGATTATCTGGCGGGGCGTTTCCGGACGCTGGAGCGGGACGAGTATCTGTCTTTCGTCATGCGGTGTCTGGCAAACCTGCGGCCGGATCTGGTCATCCACCGGCTGACGGGGGACGGCCCGAAAGAGCTGCTGATTGCGCCGCTGTGGAGCCAGGCCAAGCGTTCGGTGCTCAACGACCTCCACCACAGGCTGAAGGAAGCTCAGGTTTGGCAGGGAAAGGAACTGGACAAACCCGGTAACAGTTCCGTCAGCTGAACGGTTACCGGCGCTGCGCTTTCCGTACAGCAAACAGCCATTAAAAATGGCTCGTCGTAACAGTTCAGCCTTGCTGAACTATTACACGCTTCGCGATGCACAGAAACTGCATTTCATGCAGTTTCGCGCTGCAGGCCTCTGGTTTTCGCGCATTCTGCGCAAAAACACCTCGCGGGATAGTGAAAGGCTGAACTGTCACGGCTCGCCACAACATTCTCTCTGCAGAAAGGAACGGTGAAACTTTTGATTGAATCTTCATTTACACTGTACAAGCTGATCATCCTCTATATGCTCCAGAAGGTGAGTTTTCCTCTCACCAACGCACAGATCTCAGATTTTATTCTGGACCGGGGATATACCAATTACTTTCACCTCCAGCAGGCAATCTCTGAGATGCTGGATTCGCACCTTGTGGAGGTGGAGACCATCCGCAATACTTCCTACTATCAGATGACCAAAGAGGGCCAGAACACCCTGGAGTTTTTCGGAAAAGAGATTTCCAGCGAGATCCGCGAGGATATCGACCGCTATCTGAAGGAACATTCCTATGAGATGAGAAATGAGGTTTCCACCATTGCGGACTATTATAAAAACACCCGGCAGGAATATGAGGTCCGCTGCCAGGTCCGGGAGCAGAACAGCAGTCTGATCGACCTGACGCTGACGGTTCCTTCGGAGAAGGCGGCGAAAACGATCTGCAACAACTGGAAGACAAAAAGCCAGGCCGTTTACTCGTTTCTGATGAAAACACTGGCGGAATAAGCTCCGCCAGTGTTACTTATCAATCTCCGCCAGCGCGGCCTCATCTGCCACCAGGATGAAATCCGGGTGGAACTGAAGGATGGACGCCGGTACCTGCGGCGTCACAGGTCCGGAAAACGCTTCCCGCAAAATCTTCGCCTTGTCCGCGCCGCTGGCTACCATCAGGACGGTCGCCGCGGACATGATCGTCTGGATCCCCATGGTGTATGCCTGGGTGGGAACCTCCTCCCGGCTGGAGAAGAAACGGGCGTTGGCTTCGATGGTCATATCTGTCAGATTTACGCAATGGGTCTCCTTGGCAAAAGTGTCCGCCGGCTCGTTGAAGCCGATATGCCCGTCGTGTCCGATGCCCAGAAGCTGCAGGTCCGCACGGCCAACGCGGTGCAGGATCTCATTGTAGCCGCCGCATGCCTTTTCGCTGTCCGGCTCTGTGCCGTCGGGAAGGAACGTGCGCTGCGGATCAATGTTCACTTTTGAGAACAGATGCTCTCTCATAAAATAATAGTAGCTCTGGGGGTTTTCTCTGTCCAGCCCCTTGTATTCGTCCAGATTTACCGTGGTCACCTGGGAAAAATCCAGATCTCCTTTCTCATAACGGCGGACCAGATTTTCGTAGGTCCCCACCGGCGATGAGCCTGTGGCAAGTCCCAGCACGCAGTCTGGCTTCCTCGTCATGACAGCGGAAATCACATTCGCCGCTTTTCTGCTCATATCCTCATAATCTTTTGCTCTGATGATCCTCATAACCCTTCTCCTTATCAGAATATTTTTTCAACAACCGCCCGGGACGCCTTCTCCCTGATCTTCCTGCAGCTTTCGTAATGCCGCGTGTAATATTCCTGGTACAGCAGGTCGATCAGATACAGCTGGCTCACCTTCGCCGACACAGACCCGCCGTCCATGGGGCCTTCCGCGGCGCCGCACAGCAGCGTCACATCGCTGTAAACTGTCAGCGGGGATTTGGCAAACCGGGTAATGCACCCAATGGAAGCTCCTTCCTGCCTTGCGGTTTTTGCCGTGCTGATGTTATCCTTGGTGGCGCCGGAATAGGAAATGATCACGGCAAAATCCCCGGCGGTCATGGAGGATGCCGCGATCACCTGCATGTGCGGGTCGCTGATGCAGTAAGCCTTTCCCGTAATGCTGGCAAACTTGTGGCAGGCTTCCTGGGCGATCAGCAGACTGTCCCCGATGCCAAAAAAGAACACCCGCTCCGCCTGCTCCAGTTTCTCCAGAAACAGCTCCAGTTCCTCCTGCTCCAGCAGACAGTACGTCTCCCGCAGCGCACTCAGATGGGACTGCATGATCTTTTCCGCCGTATCCTTCAGGGTTTCTCCCAGCCGCTCATTTTCCCCGGAGGCGTTCCCGCTTTTCGGAGCTTCCGTCATGCCAAGGGAAAGCTGCATTTTAAATTCCTGATATCCTTGCATATTCAGGCTGCGGCAGAAACGGTAAACACTGGTCTCTCCCACCTGGCAGGCATCCGCCAGGTCCGTAATGGACATAAACAACACCTGCCTGGAATTACTCAGCACATAATCCGCCACCTTTTTTTCCGCCTTGGTCAGCGTATGATACGTTTCCTCAATACATTCTATGAAATAGTTCTGCTCCATCCTGCTGCCCCCTTCTTTTTGTACTGAAACTATGGGCTTCCGTGTTCTTTCAGGATTACTATACCATTTATGGAAATTTTTTTCAATTTCTTTTTTAAGTGGAATTTTTTTTCATACTTTTGACCGTCTATTTCCCGAAGTGTTTCTGACCTTATCTTTTGCCTATAAAAAAGAACAGATAACCGTTCAGCCAGGTCTGTGCATTCCCTGAACAGATCTGGCTGAAAACGTAACGCATACAGGCATCCCTGCTCCCAGAGTATGTACAGACTTCCATTCCAGCAATCTGCACGCCTGTTACTATGTATTCCTGTTATCCTCTGCGCTCCACCGAGCGGACCTCATATCCGCTTTTCCGGATAATCCTTTGGATCTCTTCCTCCGGCACCGGTGTTTTGGAGCGGATCACCGCACGCTTTTCCTTCAGATTCACCTTTGCGAGAAATCCCTCCCGCTCATGAAACGCGTTCTCCACGCGCACCGCGCAGTTCTGGCATTTCATATTTTCAACGCCAGCTTCATATTCGTAAGGAAAATGGGCCGGATTTCTGTCCTCCGGCTTCACTCTCTGCTCGCCGCCTCCGGAACCGCAGCAGCCGTACCGGGTCTTTTTCAGATAGCCGCGGATACTGAAAAGAACGATCACGATCAATATCAGCAGCACAATCGCTGTTCCCATAACGAAACCCTCCTTGTGTGTTCAATGTTCTTAAGTTAGTTTTTTCTAACTTTTTTTACATTGTATCACCGGAAAAAATCCTTGTCAATGTTGACCTTGACATCATTTCCCTTTCAATACCCTTGTTTTCCCAGCCTGTGGAACCGCTCGCGGATCTTCTGTTCATAACCGTTTTCCGAAGGATGATAAAACCTGCGGTCCGCCACCTCGTCCGGAAGATACTGCTGCTCCACATAATGGTTGGGGTAATCGTGGGCATACAGATACCCCTGTCCGTGCCCCAGCTTCGCCGCCCCTTTATAATGGGCGTCCTGAAGATGCACCGGCACCGTTGTCTTCACCTGCTCCACACAGCGGGTAGCCTCGCCGATGGCACAGGTGGCCGAATTGCTCTTGGGGGCGCAGGCCACATACATGGCCGCCTCGGAGAGAATCAGCTGCGCCTCTGGCATACCGACGCGCTCCGCCGCCAGCGACGCGGATACTGCCACATTCAGCGCCTGGGGGTCCGCAAGTCCCACATCCTCCGCCGCGCAGATCATGATCCTTCGGGCAATAAATTTAATGTCCTCCCCTGCGTACAGCATTTTCGCAAGATAAAAGACCGCCGCGTCCGGGTCCGAACCGCGCATACTCTTGATAAACGCGGAGATGGTATCGTAGTGCTGATCTCCGCCCTTGTCGTAGCGCACGGCGCGCTTCTGGATACATTCGGAGGCCGTCGAAAGATCGATATGGATCTTACCGTCCACGCCTCTCTCTGTGGAGAGCACGCCCAGCTCGATGGCATTGAGCGCCGCCCGGGCGTCGCCGCCTGCGATATCCGCCAGAAACTCCCGGGCATCCTCGTCCAGCTGCACATTGTAAGCGCCAAGTCCCCGCTCTTTGTCTGTCACCGCCCGCAGCAGCAGCGCTTCGATATCTTTTTTCTCCAGCGGCTTCAGCTCAAAGATCACAGAACGGGAGAGCAGCGCCCCGTTGACCTCAAAATACGGATTCTCCGTTGTGGCCCCAATGAGGATCACGGTTCCGTCCTCCACGAAGGGAAGAAGATAATCCTGCTGCCCTTTGTTGAACCGGTGGATCTCGTCGATAAACAGGATGGTTTTCTTTCCATACATCCCCAGCTGGTCCTGGGCCTGCTTTACCGCCTCCTCCATATCCTTCTTGCCGGCCGTGGTGGCGTTCAGCTGATGAAACCCGGCGCTGGTGGTGTTGGCGATCACCTTCGCCAGGGTGGTCTTTCCGGTGCCCGGCGGGCCGTAAAAAATGATCGAGCTCAGCTTATCTGCCTTGATGGCCCGGTACAGCAGACGCCCTTTGCCTATGATATGCTCCTGTCCGACCACCTCCTCCAGCGTTCTCGGGCGCATCCTCGACGCCAGAGGGGATTCGGTTTCCATTGTGGTTTCTTTCATATAATCAAATAAATTCATTTCCATTGATCCGGACTGTCCTCCAGACTTCCTCCTTGATATGTACTACCCAATGTCAAGGTCAAAAGCCGGCGCCCGCGGATGGGTTCTGAAAATTCACACATTTGCAGGAACCCTAAACCTCTTAGTTTTCAGAAATTTGCGTTGTGTCCTCAAAGAAAGCTGTTTGAGCT
>JAGHIA010000001.1 GCA_017887445.1 Fusicatenibacter sp. | reverse complement strand
TCACAGTCGTTCACAGTAACTTCGCGGCTCCAATGAAAATTCGCTTCGCGAATGGGAGCCGCTCACACCTGAATCACTTTCTCACGCCGCAAACAGCAAGTGTTTGCGGCTGCTGTGAATAGTAACAACTATTCGTAGCTATTCAGCCAGGTCTGCGAATTACTGCGCAGACCGTATGAAAACATAGCGCCTGCGGGCCTCCGGCCCATCGCGAAGTGTGTAATAGTTCAACAACGCTGAACTGTTACAGGGATTTCATTTTACCTTTTGCACAAAACGCAGTTCCCCTTTTGTGTATTTTCAGCATTGACTTATGGTGGTAACTATTATAGTTTAAATGTAACTATAAGTATTGCACGGAACGGAGATGGAAGTCTGGAAGTAAACTTTCAAATCTGCCATTATTGGCGCAGCGAGTGCGCCATGAAAGGAGAAAGAACGAACTATGAACAGAAAAAGACACCCGAAACCCAAAAAAGGATTTCCAAAACCATACCTGCTTTTTCTGCTTTTCATTTTTGTCCTATGCTCCTGCGGAAACTCTCAGGAGTCGGAAAGTTCGGCGGAAGACCCGGAATTAAATTTCCCGAAAACCACATGGAATATGTCCTCCCCTGAAGTAATGGACGCGTATTCCGTCACGGAAGATGATGTAAACGGTTACTACAGCGCCGGACGCAGTATTTCTTTTGCGATCCCAGACCTCGAAATATTCGGCGAGCAATCCGCGTCTGCCCATTTTTCCTTTATAAACCTGAGCCTGGGCGCTTCTCAGAACATGCAGGACTTTGACGAAGCTTCGGCTGACGGAAAGGAAGTGCTCGCCAGCGTAACCGTCGCCTACCCGGCCGGAACCGACATGGAGCATGTGGTAAAGGAAATGAATCAGTTGTACGGCAAACAATCCCTTTCCGAAATATCCGTTTTTTCACTTTATGATCCACTGGGCACGAATACTTTGTATGAACAGCAGGAAAAGGAAACGGATACGCAGAAAGTATGGGGAAACGATACCGTTGCTTCCCGGATTTCCCCGGATCAACTCTCCTTTTTCCGGGAAAACTGGCCAATCTACCAATCAAATATGACAGAGGATGATTGGGAGACATTTTCTGAAAAAGGGCGTATGGTTACGATCCTTTGCAGTATGGATCAGAAAACTCCGTACATACAATTTGAAGCATATAATCTTGCCGTTTATCATGAATTGGAAAAACGTAACAGTTCAGCTGGCTGAATAACCGGCTCACGGAATAAACGGATCTTATCAGGAAATTTCAAAAAGAACAGGTGCGACATCCCAAGTCACACCTGTTCTTTTTGCATTTCCTAACTTTCCGGCATACCGCCTTACCCCATGTCATCCTTCCGTAAACGGTTCGTCTGCCGGATAGCCTCCTGCCAGCTTCTGCATGCAGCGCTGGATGGAATCTTTGGAGTTTCCCCAGCTCTTATCTTTGTTGCGGTAGTCGTATTTCTCTGTAAACCAGGTTACTTCTTCCTGAAGTCTTTGGTAGTTTTCCTCCATCAGCCGGAACAGTACCCGGTAGAACTCCGGTTTCTGTTTGTCGCTCAGTTTTTTCTCCGCTGTCTCTACCATATCTCCGAAATGGGGCAGGCAGAAGCCTTTGCTCTGCTCGAACAGTTTGACAAACTCCGGATCACTTTTGTAAAGGTCAAAGAAGGTGTCCAGATATCGCTCATAATTTGCCTTAAACTGATTGCACACAAAGCAGGAGCATTCTTCCTGCTGTACCCATTGTCCAATGGATGTCTCCGGCAGTTTTCCGGTCAGGGATGTCTTCTGCATGCGCTTCATAAAAGAACTTTTTCCAGGCGCGAAACTGTCCATCTGCTTTTTTAAATCTTTGTTCAGACGATTCAGATGTGTACTGAGGATCAGCGCGCTGCCAAGGCGGTTTCCGTAATCGTACATCATTTTGTAGTGGTGGCGGCAGAAGCCTTCCTTGTCTGTCATTCCCCGCACGTCCTCCTCCATATAAGACGCGCCGCTGCCCAGCGCGTAGGAAATCGCATGCTGCTCGGCCTCCCGCTCCAGAAAGCAGAACGGACACTCGTCCTTTGCCTTAAACGCGTCCATCAGCGGTATTGTGTGAATCGATTCTTTCATTCTCTTTCCTCCCATCTTTTTGACTTTCATACGGCAAACGCCTCAGCAAGACTTGTGAAATCTCGGCGATGTTTCGCTGGAACGTGTTTGAACACTGTTTTCTGCCAGATGTGCGTCACAGCTTGCAGGACGTGCAGATTGCAGGAACAAATGTTCAAACATGCTCCCGACTGAATTGTCACGATTTCTATGATGAACTTATTTTATCACAAATATGAAGTCTTTCCAGTATTTTTTATTTCATATATAAGATATCAAAGTCAAAATCTGGCACCGACCGATGAGTTCTAAAATTTCACGCGTTTTCAAACTTCAAATATCTCTAAGTTTTCAAAAATACTTAACAAGCAATACCGCAATGTATCTATTATGAAATAATTTATATTAATTATTTCTATTGCAAAATTATACTTATTATGTTAGTATTTATTTAATATTAATCGTTAATAATCCGTAATATTTCAGTCAATTTCACTATCATGGCGTACTGCATTGAAAATTATCTTATAAAGAAATAAATACCCGGGCTGAAGTAATTTATCGCAACCGAACAATTCAGAAGGAGTTACATACTCTCTGAATTCTGATGATGACAGATTATGTGACGCTGCCACTTCATCTAACACTTATGGTTCAGCTGTATATACATTAAGCAATGGAGAATCTACAAATATGTATGATTTATTCGCTATTATGATGGATGATAAGGAATGGTAACAAGAAAGAAAATGAACATCAAAAGCATCTACCCCCTCCTGTTTCTACTCGCCGTCTGCGCATTACTGAGCGGATGCACACAGGAGGACAGGAAAAATAGGGAAAATACTCTTTCTTATGACTATCCGCCTCCGCTGGAGAATCTTTCCTGGGGAATGAGCGAAGAAGATGTACTTGCAAGCTTTGGTTTGAAAGACAGTGACATAGAATGGACAGAGTATGAAGTCAATGACATTTTCGGGTCCGGCGGAAAAAATACGCTTCGCCAATTTTCTCTGAAAGAACCGATAGAGTTTCTTGATGAAACGGCTATGGCAATTCTGTACTTTTATGACAGAATCGGTCTGTCCAGAATCGCCATTGTGTTCGACGATAAAACGGAAAGAAATATTGAAGTGGATATTCCGCTGAAACTCCATGAAAAGTACGAAAGTACCTGGGGAACTCTCACCAGTGAACTGGATGAACCGCTGCAGTTAAAAATGAAAGAGTATCTTCTTGAAAATGGTACGCCAGAAGACGCGGCTGATTTTATCTTTGAGGGCAGAAAAAGAGCGCTTGTTACTTTTGAAGTATCCACGAACCAGAACGCCCCAAACTACGGCAGTATTCTTTTCACTGGATATCTGGCAGCGATGCTGGAACATGCGTGCGCAGATTGATCTCAAAAAAGGCCCGGAGCGCGTTTGAAATTCAAACGCGCTCCGGGCCGTGTCCGTTCAATATATCTCTCCCAGGCAGTACATGCCGTCAGAATGCGGAAGTTCATTTGCCAGCGCCACCCTGCAAGTCCCCGTCATCGGATCGGCAATGCCAACCCACAGTGTCATTGCTTCCTCTCTCTTCGCGCTCCACCCAAACCGGCAGGTTACGCTCCCCTGCTCCAGCCAGAGACTTTGATCCGCCAGAACATCGCTTCTGGAGATTACGGCGCCGTCCGCGTCCCGCAGTTCAAAGCGGACCGGCCAGGACGCATACATAGGAGCGATCCCAAGATTATAAAACTCCACAGTGATCTTTCTGCTGCCGGGGATGGACCTGCGCACTGTCATTTTATTCACGGTATAACAGTATCCCATCTCAGCGGCTATGGCGTCCATATTTTCCCGCGCCGTCTCCGGCAGCTCCTGACGCCGGGGACTTTTCGGCCCGATCCAGCTGGTATGCAGTTCCCTGACAGACGCAAGAAGTTTGCCGCTTCCTTCGGTGAAATACTGCTCCATCGCAACGCCGGAACCCAGTTCGCCGCCGGAAGGAGCCGTCTTCCAGAAATCAGGGCAGGCAGGCAAGGCTTCGTCCGTCTGGCCGGATACATAGCCGTTCCGGATCCAGTCCAGAAACCGGTCGTCACTTTCCTCCAGCCCCAGAGAGTCATTATAAAGTCCCAGGCCTTCCTCGTTCACCGCGGGGTATGGGCGGCGCATGAGAAGCGGGGTGGAGGAAAAGGCATCTGTATAATGCCGGATGTACTGTTCCGCAATGGTCAGAGACGGAAACCTTGCAATGCCGGCTTCCGTATTCACATGCCATTCCCCCCAATGGCCCAGAGAGCCAAGCTGCACACAGGCAATCTGCGGATCCTTGTCATACCGCTGTCCCAGAGCTTTCAGCAGCCGTTCATGGGCTTCTATCATTGCCGGATGGGTGTAATCAGGACTAAACCCTTTTCCATAGGAAGAATCGTACCATGTTCCGCTTCCTCCCATTTCTTCGTAAAGCCAGGAAGGAATATCCAGGTGGGACTGTTCGCCTGGTTCGTCCGCTACAACGCGCAGGATCAGATGAACCCCCTGCTGCTTCCAGTACAGAAAATTCCACTGCTGTTCCAGAGCCGTAAAGTCATAATTCCCTTTTACGGCTTCCAGCTCACTCCAGCGGACCGCAACATAAGCAAGAGACGTGTCCTGTGTGTTCTCTGCATTTTCTCCCCAGCGGACCCAGCCTTTCAGCGGATTGAAGCTTGGCTTTGCCCCGGGTTCATATTCATATTCCATGGTTTTCGGCCACAGCAGCGCAAGCAGCGCGGCCGGCAGGGCCAACGCTCCCAGCCAGTTCCATCTGCTTTTGCGCCCTTTCTTATTCATAGCTCCCTCGATACTGAACCAGTGTGACATCCTTTACGCCGGGTACTTCCACAAACCGGTCGGTCAGGTTAAAGTTATCGCTTTTCAGATTCAGCTCTGCGGTCACCTCCGTCAATCCGTTCTTGGTGATCTTAGAGCGCAGTTTTCCCTTTACTTCGCTCAACCGCCGGCGTATCTCCTCCTCCGTCTGCTGATCGCTGTCGTAATTCACCACCAGGACGAAAGTTTTTGTAGCGCCTTTAAAGCGGTACAGCACACAAAAGATCAAAGCCACCACAGGAAAACTGACAATCCCCACAATGTAATACTGCGCGCCAATGGCAATGCCGGAGGCGATGGCCCAGAACATGAACATCAGGTCCAGAGGGTTTTTCACCGCTGTCCGGTAACGGATAATGGACAGCGCACCTACCATACCAAGACTCAGCGCCACATTTGCGCTGATCGTCACAATAATCAGACTGGTCAGCACAGTCATGATCACAAGAGACATATTATAAGCGTGGTCATAAACAACTCCGACAAAATATCTGCGGTAGATCAGGAAGATGCCCATTCCCACCAGCAGGGCCACCCCCAGCGTCAGCAGCAGGCTGATGGGATTGATGGATGCGGGCATCAGCTCTACAAAAGAATCCTTCAGAATATCGTTAAATTTCATGTTTCTCCTTTCATGGCGCACTGGCTGCGCCAATAATGGTAGATTTGGAAGTTTACTTCCAAACTTTTCTCCTCTCGCTTCAGTATGGGCTGTCTGGGCTAAGCCGGTCCACACACATACAGTACTTGGACGCATTTGTCTGTACAATTTCATAGGACTTGAACAGACGCCGGATCTGCTCCGGCAGAATCCCGGTAAACTTGATCTCCAGGATCATCCTGCCCTTTCCCAGAACGTCCAGACTCCTGGCCTCCGGGTCAAACATATCCTCCTCCTTTGAGACGGCTCTGAGTCCTTTGTCAAAGGTAACCCGCACGGTTCCGGTCTCAAAGATAAAAGGTTCCCGGTCATACTCCACAATAACCTCCGGGCGGAGCAGTTTTGTCCTGTGGTCAATAAAAAACTCCCGGGCGATTGGCTCCTCCCGTTTCAGCAGAAATCCGACCTCGCCGGCAAGGATAAGACCGTATTCCTCCCGGCTGAGGGGAATGCTTTCCTTGTAGATATATGCCCCGTCCTTGTGTTTACATTCCAGCACGATACGATGGTCCTGACAGTTATAAATACGGATACGGTATTTTCTCCGGATCTGGATCCCGTCCAGTTTTTCCCTGTAGGCGGAACGATACATATCGTCAAAGTATAAGCTCCGGATATTGTACTGATGCTCCGGGCCGGCATGACGGTCATAGGACATGAGCTCCCGGAATACTGCAGCCATCTCCTGGTGAAGATACGCCGGAATGATATATTTCATCTCATGTCTGAACTTCGCCCCCATTACGGCACCTCCAGAACGGCCACGCCCGGATAATAGGCATCCCCCACAGAGAGCTTATCCATTGCGTTGACCGTTCTTCCATCTTCCGCTGCCGCTGTGACTTTCCAGTACCATGTACCTGATTCCAGCCCCTCCAGTTTCAGATAGTTGACATCGGTGGCCGCGTCCACCGCCAGCTCGCGCATATCGGGATACCGGCTGATCTGAACACGGTAGCTCAGATCCGCATAGTCAAACGCGTATGCCTCCGACCAGTTCAGATACCCGTCCTCCGGTTTCCAAAGCCAAAACGGCATCAGGGAATCCAGCGATTCGTAAAACTCGGTATACGCCCGCTCTACCATATCGCCAAGTCCGTTGACGATCTCCTTCCGTTCTTCCGGGGTATGCCCCAGGTAATACAGATCCGGCATGGATGTTACATAAGGTTCTATCAGCTGGTTATACTGCTGTGCCCACGCATCCACCGTCTCTTTGTTGATGCTGCGATGCAGCTCATCCACTTTATCTGCCAGTTCCTGCCGGTTGTCCTCCTGTTTCAAAAAACGCTGATGAAGGATCACGCCCCACCAGTTTCCGATTCCGTGGTTGAAAGCGTCATATTTTACATCCTCCTGTTCCATTTCATACTCCTGCCAGGGCAGGCAGTTGTCTCCGTCCCAGGGGATAAAGTACCATTTCTGTGAATTCGTGGGACTGTACAGATAAAAATTCTGCATCGTCGTGTCGATATTCGCCATGAGAATATTATAAGCCAGCCAGGTCACATAATTTTCCCGGTCAAAATAAGTATCGATGACATCGTCAATGTCCTGGCTTGTATCATTCACCGCTTCCACCATGCCCATCAGTTTGCTGTGATCCTCCCTTCCTTTGCAGGAGAGGACCGTGTCAAAAGCCGCCTGGTCGAAAGCAGGGTCGGAAGTCTCACGGATAGCCTCGTTGGGTTCAAAGTTGAAGCTGATGGCCTTATAGAGATAGCCTTCGCTGTCCAGTCCGTGATTGTCCAGGTACCGGGTTCCCGGTACCTCCACCTGAGTGTAGAGACCGAAATCCGCGAAAGCAGTCTCACCGGCGGTTTCATCCTTGACATACAGATGGACGAACTGCGTCCGCGCACTTGCGGAGCCGTCCACCGTCCGAAGCATATCGAAATACAGCTTGTTGCGGAAACGGGTCACATCAAAGAACGATTTGTTCAAGGCGATATTCCTCTGTCCGCGCCAGGCGCCTGCTTCCTTATCCAGCTTCAGCTTGTAAGACTTCTGCGGAGAGGTCGAGGAGGAATTCCCTCTTACCCGAATAGTGGCGTTGCTTTTCGTCTCTCCGTATCCGAATTGTCCGGCAAGCGGACCAGTCTCGTCGCCGAACTGAACAATGGCCCGGGCATAAATATCGTTCTCCACATGGGCGTTGTTCTCAAAGCGGACCGCGCTGTTTACTTCCGTAAAGGTATGTGCCGTATCGGTTCCTTCATCCCCCATCTGAACCGTAACATACGCGCAGATAACGCTTAATTCATCATCCGCCGTGTAAACCGTTTTGTCTTCGCCAAGCCCCATGCTGTCAATATCCGCTGTCTCCTGCTTCTCAACGCTGCTCACAACCGGCTGACTTTCATCGGCCGGTTCCGTATCGGTCTTCGCCGAACAGCCGGCAAGCGCCAACAGCAGCGCCAGACACCACAGGCCCCATCCTTTACACCGCTTGATCATCTTTTCCGGAATCATTCTTTCTCCTTTCACGGCGCACCAGCCGCGCCAATAATGGTAGATTTGGAAGTTTACTTCCAGACTTTTTTCTCCTCCTGTTCCGCTTTAAGTGCGGTTTCATTTTCTGGTATCCTTCCTGCTCCCTCCGGGCCATATCCGCCGCGAAGCGCAGAAACACGCCATTCTTTTCATGAGCGAACAGCGGCTGCCGCAGGAACACCTTGTATTCCAGCCGGTCCAGAAAATAGCGCAGGCGCATGGAACCATAGACTGCTGTCACAAAGGCTGCCGCCAGATACCCCATTCCCCACAATGGAGTATCAAAACGCAGATTTACCGCAGACAGAACACCGCTGGCCAGCAAAAATACGCCAGCGCCCAGCAAGGCGCCTTTTCTGTCCTCAAAATAGAGCATCAGAATGATCTGGCATTTGGCGAGTCCGTACAGGCAATAGCCAAAGCAAAGGGTCCGGAAAATCACGGTCTGCTCATCATCCATTCCCATTCCCGCAAGAACATCCGCAAGAAAGGTGGAACAGACCACGGAAACAAAGAACTGCATGGTGACCATATGGCTCAGTTCCCGGAAGATCACGGTCTCCATATTTTTTCGGGCCTGCACGATATCCTGCAGCGTTCCGCCCCGGAGAATAGCGTCGAAATATTCCCGGTACTGACGGTAGACCTTGGTCTCCACCGAAACCACAAACAGCACGAGCATTGGCGTCACCGTCAGCGTGGCATAGAAAGTGGGGATATCATACTTTGTACAAAAGACGCCCCAGTCCCAGACAGCGTTTTTCATAGGACTGAGCCAGTAAGCGAAGTTGTGGACATAAAGTCCCGCAGCCATAAAAAAGCCAATGGCGATCAGTATTTTGTAATCGTCCAACGCGCCCAGCCAGCCGAACAGATCCGTCTTCCCCTTGGGATAATAGATCAGCATCTGCTGGTAGAACATCACCATCATCACAGCGTAGCCGCAGGTGATGGCGGCCAACGCGGCATTGACCCGGTCCAGGTCCGTGAAAATGATCAGAAGAATACCCAGACCTACCGAGACGGTCACGGACACCAGGAAGCCTGTCAGCACCTTGCCGTACTGCTTCAGCGCGGACAGATAGCTCATCTGCGCCCAAACAATCAGAAGCAGCAGAAACTGCAGCAGCGCGAACAGCTTATAGATCAGATCCCGCGGACAGGGAATAAGATAAAATCCCCCGATCACACCGCCTGCCAGCAGCAGAAGCACCATAAGGCCATGAAACGACGGAAGGATACGCTCCGTTTCCTCATTATAGATACAATCCGACACATACCGGTCAATGAACATCAGGACCGTATTGGACAGGATCAGCGAAAAAATAGTGGTATAGGTCACTGTGTACAGCAGCCATTCCTGTTCCATATAAACGGCTCCGTCCCTGTCCAGCAGAAACCGCATGAGAAACAAGAGCAGGATATTCAGCATCATAGGGCCCTGAGTGACGGCAGTGGAAACTGCAAATCCCCGGATCTTATTAAAATATCCCTCTTTGGAGCGGAACAGCTTTTTCAGTTCAAAACCAACGCCTGCCACGCAGCCTCACCTCCTAACATCCTGATAGAGCGTGCGGTATCTGTCCAGAAAATCCTGATCCTGATAGAGCGCCGACACTCTGGCATATCCGTTTTCCGCAAAAGCGCGCATAGTGGCCGTATCCTTACATACTTCCAGGATCCCCTCGGCAATGCGGGGCGGGTTCATCACCGGAACCACCACACCGGCAGGTCCGTATGGGTCGTCATAACCTTCTATGATCTCCCTGCAGGAGCCTACATTGGTAGATAACACCGGGCGGCGGGCGGCCATGGCCTCCAGAAGGACAAACGGCTGCCCCTCGGAAATGCTGGTCAGGATTACGATATCTATTTTGGGCAGCCACTCCACCACGTTGACCCTCCCCACAAATTCAATCCCTTCACATTCCAGATTCTTCACCAGATCCAGACATTCCCGATAGTATTCCGGGGATTCATCCGTCGGCCCGATAATATACAGACGCGCGTCCGGCCGCTTTAATCTCAGCAGCGCGAACGCCTGGATCATGGTTTTTATATCCTTAATGGGAACCACGCGGATAATGGCTCCCACCGCAAGAGGATGCGGCTCCTCCGGAATGGGCGAGACCACAGAAAAACGGGCCATATTGATTCCATTGGGGATCACGCTGCATTTTTCTTCCGGCGCTCCAAGCTGGATCTGAGTGTACCGCGCGCCGTGGAAAAGAGAGATCACCCTGTCCGCATGGGTATAGCCGCCCCGGCACATGGCGGCAAAAAAGTCGATCCAGGTCTGTTTAAAAAGTGTATTGACCCAGGCAGCCTTCAGGATCTCCTCCTCCCGCTCCCGGGAATAAATTCCATGCTCAGTCAGGATAAATGGTTTTCCTGTGCGGTAACGGAAAACGGAAGCCACCAATCCGGCGTAGCCTGTCGATACGCTGTGGTAAATATCCGCCTCCGGAATATCGCACCGCAGCAGATTCAGCATCGGCAGCAGCATGGAACGGATGGTCCAGAATACCTCGATAAAAGGAGTATGCTGGTACCGGGGCATGTTCCCCACCTCCATAACGATCTCCATAAAGGCCGGCGAACACAGAAAGTCGTTGGCGCGAAATGGAGAATCCTTTCCGAACTGGTCAAAAATAGCGTCCCATGCCACAGGATTTCCCACCAACAGATCGATAAAGGCCCGCCTTGCGGCAGGAGTAAGCTCCACCCGTCCGGACCGGTCCCCCTCCTCATAGAAGGAGTCCAAAAAATATTCATGAACGGCGGTAATGTTCCCGGGAAGGGTATATTTGTACTGTCCCCGCTGCTTCTCCTCTGCGCCGATGGCAAAGATTTCAAATTCATGTTCCGGCATGCCGGTTACCAGCATTTGTATCCAGGAGGACACGCCGCCGGCCACATAGGGATAACACCCCTCCGCCAGCAGACATATTTTCATAGGTCAAACGCCTCCTTTCAACTGAATGGTAAACTGCGGGGATCTGGCGCAGACGACATAATAGTGTCCGTCCCCCTCACCGTCCAGGCAGGAAACGGTGCAGTTGGAATCCGCCGCCACAGGAGTTTTGTCTGTGCGCAGATAAAAATACGCTTCACCGTGAAAGTTATCTACGGTGCATACGATCTCCTTCCCGGAATAGGAAATGTAAGGCACTGCGTCCTCATAAGTCCGGACAGCGTCCGCCGCCTGAGAAGCCGTCATATACCGCAGCCCCGCAGCGGAGCCGTTCACCTGTGAAAGCAGGGTCTCAAACCCCTCCAGCAAGGTTTCCCAGTTTTTTCCGTCGCTGCGCTCCGGGTCCAGGATATCGTCCGGATGGATGAAGTGAGAGAATACGCCATGGAGGGTCAGAGCGCTTTGCCATGCCAGGGTCTCATACTCGCTGGCGATCATACCGGAAGTGATCCGGGGAAAATCAGCAACCCCATCCTCCGCAGTCTCAAAACGCGACAGATAGATCGCGCCTTCCTCCCCCTCATCCACATAGAGGCCGGAAATAACCTTCAGTTCTGGCAGCGCGCGGATCACAGCCTGCCGTCCCATAGGGCTTAAGTAATTGCTGGGCGGTACATAACTGGTCAGGGTAACATTGGGAAACAACTCCGCCGCGATGGAGCGAAGCTCTGAAACGGCAGCCGTCATATCCTCCAGACTGTCCCAGGAATGGTAGTTCAGTTCCTCCGGCACCTGTCCGTTCTCAGCCAGAGGCTGATGATTGTAGCCGTGGGCTCCCATCTCATGCCCTCCACGGATCAGGCTGTTTCCGTAATAGCGCATCATCGCCTGTTCCGCAAAAGAGAATTCACCGGGGTCCACCACATCATTATATGTAGAGATAAAAAGCCCGGTATATTTGACCCCTGCCGTTCTGGCGGCTTTTTGCATATCCGGCCACCAGATATCCCGGTAAAATTCCGTCACGCTGCGGTTATAGTCTTTGGAGATCACTTCACTCTCCACATCATACTGGGGAGACGGAAAATCATCGATAAACACACAGCCTGCATTGATCACCGGATACATACTGGTTCCACAAATGGCCTGCAGGCACCCGGAAAGGACACCCCGGAAGAAATCACCAACCGCAAAGGAAGCGTTAAGAACCCCCGCCGTCCCTTCCCCATAGTCAAACGTCCAGAACAAAGGAATCGCCTGCTCACCCACTTCCGCGGAAAGATAAACGCTTGTGCCTTCCTGAAGGGTGACTCTCAGACAGGTATCTACCAGCTCCTCGCTTTGCAGCGTCTGGCCAGCGGTTCCCACCAGCAGGTCCTCGTCGAAAGAAAGACGGTCGTATTCCTGATAATCGGTATATTCATGGATTCCAAGCTGACGATAGACTGCCTGGAAATTTCTTCCGTAATCTGTTTGGAGCATGCCGAGAAACAACTGCCCGCCGTCAGCCACATAATTCAAAATACGCCGTGGATCATCCTCCAGATCCTGCTCCATGCGATCCGTAGCAAGGATCACCATACGGTAATCGTGATAACTGACAGCGTCCGCTCTGCCAATGTCCAGAGTTTCGTATTCCCACTTCAGATAATCCAGCACGTCACAGAGATTGCCGGTATATTTTTCACTGCTTTCACTGCCGGGACTGTACAGCACCAAAATGCTTTTTTCCTTTTCGTAGCCCTCATGAGGCTCCGTATGTACAGCCTCCTGCGTAAACTCCTCCAGATCGGCGGAATACGCCGCGCTAAAATGGAGGTCCGCTCCTGTATAGGCCATCAGAAGCGCCAGCGCAAAACAAAACACAGAAACAAAAATCAACCGCGAATACTGCTTCATCTCTCTCTCCTCTCTCAGCGTCCGTAACGCTTCAGCCAGCTGAATCTGTCACCAGCTTCTTCCGCTATTTTTCCTGCGCAAAGAAACGTATGCAGTCCAATACCCGCCGGGTAAGTACCACCGGCCGGTCGGAAAGGCTTTCCAGAAAAGAAGTCAAAGCCGGCCGGTCTTTCATGCGCACGCAAAGCATGATTTTCTCAAAAACCGCCTCCTCACTGTGAGGATATAAGGCCAGATACCGCTCAACCACCTGGCTGGCCACGGTGATATCCCCGGTATCCATGGCAATCTCAAACCGGTGCCGCAAAAGAGACTCTTCCGGCAGTTCTGCCCGGAGCAGTTCCTCCGAAAGCTGCTCATACGCAATATGGTAGCGGCGCAGGCTTTGCGCATCCAACAGTTCTCCGGTCAAAAGCCGGTATAATTCCTCCTCATATTCGCATCCCGCGGCGCGGTCCGCTTTGTTCCGCTCCCAGTCATAGCCTTTTTGCTGGAGACTGGTCTGCATCTGCTCCTGCATCAGCATGATAATAGAGCTGGCATAATGAGACGTTTCGGGATCCTCATTTTCCATCGCCATCCGGAGCACTCCCATGTAAGACATGGTATCAGACAGGCTCAGCGTCTCCATGACGCGCTTACGGCGGAACTCAAAATTGTTTAAGGCCAGGGCCTCCTCCATAGGCACATGGTTTATCTCCGTCTCCCGGTCCAGCGGTTTCAAAAAAGACAGGTCGTCCTCAAAAAATCCCTCGTCCTTCATAATGGAAGACAGGTCGTGTTCCATCCGCCGCTTGGCATAATAGTTCCGCATCCACACAAGGATAAAACCAATGACCGGAAGAAAGGCGCACACCACAAAGCTGTAGATGGTTTCCTGCATACTTCCTTCCGTATAAAAGCAATCCAGCGCATAAACGACGCACAGCAAAAGATACAGGACCGCCAAAACCGGCAGCACATCCTGCCATGTACTCATCCAATCAAACATTCTTACCCCTTTCATGGCGCACTGGCTGCGCCAATAATGGCAGATCCGGAAGTTTACTTTCAAACTTTTACTTCCAGACTTCTACCTCCACATTCCGGGAAGCAAAACGCCTTTGGATCGTCTCAAAATCCGCCTGCCCTGCATTCATCAAAAGCACACAGGGATTTCCCTGCCCATCGATTCCAGCGATATCATCCGTGCGGATCAGAGGGATCAGCCGCTCAGACAGTTCACGCAGAGACAATCCGTCTTGTCTGATACGCAGCAGCAGGAAACTCACATGCCCTTTTTCGCTCTCATTCCGCGCCAGATCCAGAGCCTGCTCAAACGCATCCTCATTCAGCAGCATGGTATCCGGCAGATAAGTTTTATCCGAGGTCTGTTCTTCATACACCATAGCGCGGGCTAAATTATTCTCGATGAGTCCCACAACCACCTTGAACAGATTCTGGTAATAGACGCTGAACCGTTCCGGGGAGACCTGATACAGCGCGGCAAAAGCGATGGGATGATTTTCCCGGTAGATCGGAACCGCAAAATCCGGATAACGGGGATCAAGATTTTTGTTGGCAAACAGATTTTCCTTTGCGAATCCTTCTGCGATCAGCGGATAGTCCGCCATGACCATGGTGCCGCCAAGAACATCCAGCAGACCTTTGGTACAGGCTTTTCTTCTGGCAAAGTAAGCGGTGTCGTTCAGCATCCAGACAGCGCACTGGCAGTCGCCCATGATCTCCGACAGCACATCCACAGAGCGGTACAGCATCTGATTTGGGCTCAGGGTATTAAGTCTTTCACTGATCTGGTACACTTTTCCGAAACTCTCCCTGCTGGCAGAAAGCTGCTGCTGAAGCTGCTGCTTGACATCTATGGTCTCTCTTTGCAGCTCTTTGAGGAAATCATACCGTTCATGGAGCGTTTCGTTTTTTTCTTCCAGTTCGGCCATATTGTCTGCGCGCATATCTGTCACATAGCCGATAGCGGCGCCGCACAAAGCATAAACAATAAAAGGAATCCAGGTTTCCACACTGTATAAAAGATATGCGATATCAATTCCCGACGACCACAAAACATGGAGGTAACCCAGACAGGCCAGAACAATCGCGATCATTCCCAGACGAAGTCCGTATTGAATGGAGATCAGAATTACAAACAAGAGCCGTATATCCACATAACGCATATCGCTGTTTCCTTCCGTCCATCGGGAAAGAAACATTGCCGCGGCAAAGATCAGGAGCGTTTCCGCCAGACCGCGGAGGAAAGAATGTTGCTTCAGCCAGCTTCGGAAAGAGAACCCTCCCTTTACGGAATCCTTCGCTTCTTCCCTTTCTGCCAGCGCCTGATCCGCAATCTCCTGGAGTATTTGAAGGCCCCTTTCATTTTGCGCAAGACAAAGCGGAAACCATCCGGTCTCCATTCGCAGTGGCTGGCTCAGCGCCAGATATTTCTCTGCCGGAAGCGTTTCCTCCTCGTTGCGGTATCCGACTTTTGCCGGCAGTTTCAGCATTCTGCTCAGAGTGTCGTGCAGCTTCTGCATAGAAACAGGCTTGCCGGTCAGACAATAATATGTACCGCTGCACGCATTGGTCAGAAGCCGGAATACCGCCATGGCCACATCTCCGGCATAGACCAGATCCACCAGACTGCCGGCGCTGCACCGGCTTTCGATCACCTGATCCTTCAGTATTTTCTGGATTCCGCGGCCAATATATCCCATACCGCTTAGCTTTCCCTCGCCGTAAACCATACCGGTACGCAAAATGACAGCTTGTGTGCTGCTGCTTTTCGCGTAATACTCCACCAGCGCTTCACCGTAGCGCATCTCGGCCATCCGGGGCGTATTGATATTATGATGATTCAGCTCAACCGTCGACAGATAGACCAGCTGATCTACCTTTCCATAAATCTCCATGGCGCTGAGCAGACACTGCAGCGCCGGGATACGGCTTTCATCCCGCCGTTCTTCCTCCACAGTTCCACGGTAGGAGCCATAATGAAAAATGGCCGTATCAATATCCCTCATCTGCAGTACCCGCAGGATCGAGCGTACATCGTACTCATGACGATATGTCTTGACTCGTGTGCGGGGCTTCTCCTCCTCTTTGTTCTGAGCGGTGAACCATGTAATATGGTTTCCTTCCCGTTTCAGACGGTCGGCAATATATCCCGAAGTCACATCCTGTATTCCTACCATCAACACCTTCACATTCTCACATCCTCATATCACAAATCTGCGGCAGATAAAAACAGACCGCAGACTTATGTTTTTGTTGGTATAGAATCGCTGCCTTTTCTGCTTTCAGGCAGGATATACCTTTTCTATTATACGCCTGCAGTTTGAAAAAATCCAGAAATATGGAGCATATAAACAGTACTTAAGTGCGAAGACACCTCGCGGAACAGCGGAAGACGGAACCGTTACCTTAAGTGCAACGATTCAGCCAGCTGAATCATGCCCGATGGACGCAAAAAGGCCCGGAGCGCGTTTGAGTTTCAAACGCGCTCCGGGCCGTGTCCGGCTGACTGCCGGCCATATAAACAACTTAACAGACTTCTTCCCTGTTCTGAACTGCTGCGTTTTAAGAAAGCTCCAGCTTTCCGGTATACAGCTGATAATACGTTCCTTTCAGCTTCAGCAGATCCTCATGGGTTCCGCGCTCGATGATGCGGCCGTGATCCAGAACCATGATCGCGTCGCTGTTGCGGATGGTGGAAAGTCTGTGGGCGATGACAAATACGGTACGCCCTTTCATCAGGTTATCCATACCCTTCTGGACAATGCTCTCGGTTCTCGTATCGATGCTCGACGTAGCCTCATCCAGAATCAGTACCGGCGGGTCCGCGATGGCCGCTCTGGCGATGGCCAGCAGCTGTCTCTGTCCCTGGGACAGTTCCTCGCCGTCTCCGGTCAGCTGCGTATCATAGCCGTTGGGCAGCATCTTGATGAAACCGTCCGCATGGGCAAGCTTCGCCGCATTGTATACTTCCTCGTCTGTGGCATCCAGCTTTCCGTAGCGGATATTTTCCATGATCGTTCCGGTAAACAGGTGCGTGTCCTGAAGAACGATTCCAAGGGAACGTCTCAGGTCCGCCTTCTTGATCTTGTTGATGTTGATATCGTCATACCGGATTTTTCCGTCCGCCACGTCATAGAAGCGGTTGATCAGGTTTGTGATCGTGGTCTTTCCTGCTCCCGTGGATCCTACGAAGGCCACCTTCTGGCCCGGCTCCGCGTACAGCGTCAGGTCATGGAGCACCATGTGCTCCGGCGTATAGCCAAAGGTCATATTGTAGAAACGCACATCGCCTTTCAGCTCCGTGTAGGTGACCGTGCCGTCCGCCTGATGGGGATGCTTCCATGCCCACAGTCCCGTACGCTCCTCGCATTCCGTAAGATTGCCATTCGCGTCCTTCTTTGCGTTGACAAGGGTAACGTAGCCGTCGTCCGTCTCCGGCTCCTGGTCCATCAGGCCGAAGATACGCTCCGCGCCGGCCAGAGCCATGATGATGGAGTTGAACTGCTGGGCGATCTGCATGAACGGCTGGGTAAAGCTCTTGGTAAACTGCAGATAAGACGCCATAACACCCAGCGTAATGTTGCCGATTCCCGCCACCGACAGGAATCCGCCAAAGACAGCCGTCAGGACAAACAGAAGATTTCCCATATTTCCCACGACCGGTCCCATGATGCTGGCAAAGGTATGGGCCTTCGCCGCGCTCTCGTACAGATGCTCGTTCAGCTCGTCAAACTCATGCTTGGAAATGTCCTCATGGTTGAACACCTTCACAACCCGCTGTCCGTTCATCCGTTCTTCCACAAAACCGGTGATGTCGGCCAGATCCAGCTGCTGCCGGATAAAGTATTTTCCACTGTTTCCGGTGATGAATTTTGACACAAGGAACATGACAAAGATCATCAGCACTGCCAGGATCGTCAGCAGAGGGCTGAGGGCCAGCATGGAAATAAAGGTAACGATCACCGTCAGCAGAGACATCAGTACCTGGGGAATGGACTGGTTGATCATCTGTCTTAAGGTATCCGTGTCGTTGGTGTAAAGGCTCATGATGGAGCCGTTGGTATTCTGGTCAAAGTAGCGGATCGGCAGCTTCTGCATGTGGTCAAACATCTCGTCGCGGACGCGCTTGAGCACACCCTGGCCGATGGTCACCATCAGGCGGCTGTAGACGAAGGTGGCGATCACGCCGCAGAGAAAGATCGTTCCCAGCACGCCAAGAGCCATGTAAAGTTCCGAATAATCCGGGTCTTTCTGACCGATCAGCGGAATGATGAAATCATCCAGCAGGAAACGCAGGGACAGGGACACGGAGATTGAAGCGATAGAACTGATCAGGATACAGAACAGTACAATGACGAACTGCACCTTGTAGGTCCCTGTTACATATTTCAGCAGGCGCTTCGCCGTCTGGATGGTTCCTTTGTTGATCCTGGAACTTTTTTCTCTACTCATTGTCAGCGCCTCCCTTCACCTGTGATTCATATACTTCCCGGTAGATCGCATTGGTCTTCAGGAGTTCTTCCGATGTGCCGATGCCGTTAATCTCACCGTTTTCCATAACAATGATCATATCCGCGTCCTCCACAGAGGAAATACGCTGCGCGATGATGATCTTCGTGGTGTCGGGGATCTCCTCGCGGAACGCCTGACGGATCAGCGCGTCGGTCTTGGTATCCACCGCGCTGGTGGAATCGTCGAGGATCAGGATCTTCGGCTTCTTCAGCAGCGCCCGGGCAATACAAAGCCTCTGCTTCTGTCCGCCGGACACGTTGTTTCCGCCTTCCACGATCATCGTCTCATACTTGGCCGGGAAATCCTGGATAAAGCTGTCCGCCTGAGCCAGCTTGCAGACTCTCTGCACCTCCGCGTCGCTGGCGTTCTCGTCGCCCCAGCGCACGTTCTCATAAATGCTTCCGGTAAACAGCACGTTTTTCTGCAGCACCACAGACACCTGGTCGCGCAGGGCCTTCAGACTGTAATCTCTTACGTCCACGCCGCCGACCTTCACGCTTCCCTTGGTCACATCGTACAGACGGGGAATCAGCTGCACCAGTGTGGATTTTGCGCTTCCTGTACCGCCGATGACGCCGACGATCTGGCCGCTCTTAATATGCAGGTTCACATCCTTCAGGGACAGATTTCCGCCCTCGCCGGAATAGCTGAAATCTACATGCTCAAAATCAATGTCTCCGTTGGCAACTTCTGTGCGCGCGTTGGACGCGTCCGCCATCTCCGGCACCTCATCCAGCACCTCTGTGATACGGTCGGTGGACGCTTCCGCGATCATGATCTGTACAAACACGAAGGTAACCATCATCAGAGACGACAGGATCTGGATCGCGTAGACGATCACGCTGGTCAGCTCGCCGGTCTGCATGGTCTCATTGATGATACTCTCGCCGCCGATCAGCACCATCACCAGGATCACCACATAGAGGGTGAACTGCATGATGGGCGAGTTCCACGCGACGATCCTCTCCGCCTTAGTGAACAGCTTGAAAACGATGGAGGAAATCTTTCCGAACTTCTCGTTTTCATGGTCCGCACGGACATACGCCTTTACCACGCGGGCAGCGTTGACGTTCTCCTGCACCGTGTTGTTCAGCACGTCGTACTCGTCAAACACCTGAATAAAGTGAGGATGCGCCTTTTTCGCAATATACAGCAGCACGCCGCCAAGGATCGGAATGGTAATAAGAAGCATCAGCGCGATCGGCATGCTGATGGTCATTGTCATGACCAGAGACAGCACGATCATGATCGGCGCTCTCGCCAGCAGACGGATCGTAAACATAAACGCCATCTGCACATTGGTGATGTCGGTCGTCAGACGAGTGACAAGACCTGACGTAGAAAAATGGTCAATGTTCCCGAAGGAAAAATCCTGTACTTTATAAAATATGTCATGGCGGAGATTCTTCGCGAAACCTGCGGAAGCCACCGCCCCAAGCTGTCCGGATTTGGCGCCGAAAAACAGCGCGACCACCGCCATAAGGATCAGCAGAAGGCCAAGCTTGATGATATAAGGCATATCGCCCTGGGCAATGCCCACGTCGATAATGTTGGCCATCAGCAGCGGAATCAGCACTTCTACCAGCACCTCCAGAGCGACAAACACCGGGGTAAGGATCGCCTGGCGCTTGTATTCCCGGACAGAACGGAGTAATTTCTTACTCATCTTTGATACACTCCCTTCCTTTTACTTTCTCATTACCTGACAAATTCGCAGACATCTGCCCCAGAACCCGCAGGCAGACCTTCAGATCTTCCTCGTCAATTCCGGTTTTCAGCAGATTCTCCATATACTGTGTGTTGGAAATGATCTGTTCCCGAAGCTTTTCTGTTTTCTCTGTGGGAATCAGTTTTTTGAAGCGGGCGTCCCATTCCACCGTCTCCCGGCAGATGAATCCCTTTTTCTCGAGAAGCTGGAGCGTCGCCGTCGCTGTGGAACGGCGGATTTGAAATTCCTTTTCGATATCCTTCTGATATACGTCCCGCTTCAGCACCTGAAACAGGATATAATTCAGAACCAGCCGCTGGATGTTCGTCAGGCTGCTCTCCTCCTCCGGAAAAGCAATCTGCCGCTTCAGCTGATGAGACAGCATGTTGATCAGCCTGCCTACGTCACGGGCAGGATCATATTCTTTCTCACTCTGATCTTCCATTTCACACGTCCTCTTTCCATTTGTTCGATAACTAACTATAATGATACACATCTCTTTCGGGAATGTCAATTATGAAAAATCACAAAACAAAATATACATTTTCTAAACTGGGAGGACATTTTTACCTTCTTGAATTTGATAGAGGTGTATTTGAGCATTAGTAGCTATCTCCACAAATATTCTAACCAGACAGCGAATTAATATGTTTTCTCCAAAAAACCCCTACTTCTCTAACATAATATAGAAATAATCTATATCTTTTTCCATGACCTAGCAATATAAACTTCCTCAAAATAGCATCTTCTTTTACAAATGATAGTGGAAAACCGCACAAAACAATATACCTTGTGGTTCAGTTCCAAGGACACTAGGCAATATTTTTAGAATTTATAATTCACCTTTGCAGAATTTTTGATATTCCCTTAATTGTTGCAAAACTTTAAAAATACAAAGATATTCTTTTTCTTTTAATTTCCTTAGCTTAAACTCCATTCTTTTGATTATTTCTACATCTCCGCTAATATGCACTTTTAAGCCTAAATTCATCACAATCATAAGCTCTTTTTCTATTTCTAAAAAACCCTTTATGTACTCTTCCTCAAACAAAACTAACGAAATAGCATAACGAATTAATCTGTGAACATCAATCAACATTATCCAATATTTATTTGGTATTTTGTCGAGATGCTGGAGTATTCCATCATATATCCCTATTCCTGTCCATATTTCTTTTTTCTCTAAAAATTCCCCGTCCCCGTCTGCTTTCATATGGTAAGCCAATGCATAATATGGATTAGCTGTTTGAAAATTTTCATCTAACATATTTGTTAATGCTTCTACCAATACATCTACAAAAACCGAGGATTGATAACAGTTGCTACGCTATATCCTTTTTCTATTGCATTTTCTATCACTTCAATAATATTATTTGAAAGTAATTCCATATTAATATTACAAATTTCAACAAAAGGACATGTCATAAGAAAATCATCATTCAAATATAATTTTGAAACAATACTATGCTCTATTACATCAAAACCGTCATTTTGCCCTTTAACATAAGCCGACATACTTGTAAAAAACTTAATCAACCATGAAACTGTAACTTGGTTAACCTCCACGAACGAGAAAAAAATAGCTAAATATGGATTTGCATTCATAAATGGTACTTCCAATAAAATTTCTTTCTTCATTTTATAGCCTCCAAACTTATTTGTATCTCATCATCTTACACATACTTATTAAAATATATATGATTGTTACAAGTGATACATCTATAAAACAAGGATTCATTTTATGAATTAATTTTCAACTATTTGTAATGTCTCGCCTGCGTTTCCCACATTTTTGCATATATCCCACCCTGTTTTATCAATTCCTGCTGTGTCCCGTCCTCCACAATCCGCCCATCGTCCAGCACAAGGATGCGATCGCATGCCATACAGGTACTAAGCCGATGAGAAATCACGAGCGCAGTATGCGTTTCTGACAGACGATTCAGCAGCGCATTGATTTCTTGCTCCGCAATCGGATCCAGCGCCGCAGCAGGTTCATCCATGACCACAATCGGAGCATTTTTGTACAACGCACGGGCAATGGCGAGTTTCTGCTCCTCCCCTCCTGAAAAAAGTATTCCTTTCTCTGACAGATAGCGCGACACCGAATGCCTAAGTCCTTCCTCCCCAACCATATCCCACAGACCGACAGAAGACATAACATTGCGGACGCGTTCCCTGTCAACATTTTCGGCCCCAGCCGTAATATTCTCTTCCACAGAAGCAGCCAACAACCGATAATCCTGATATACTACACCAAACAGGCTGTACAGTTCGCTTTCTTCCCACTTCCGTATTTCCTTTCCGTGTATAAAAATCTGTCCTGTTTCCAGAGAATACAGTCCTGTCAGAAGCTTGATCAGCGTACTTTTTCCCGCACCGTTCCTTCCTACTATAGCAATATGTTCCCCTTTGCGGATCGTCAAATTCAAATTTTTTAAAATCCACTGGCTACTTCCTGGATAGCGAAAAGACACATTCCTAAAAACAATGTCATACGATAACTTTTCCCCACTGTCTTCCTCACAGTCGCCAGCTGCCGTCGAAAAACTTTGTTGAAGCACGGATTTTCGGTTCAACTCCCATAACGCCGGATAAGCATCATAATAACTCATGGCTACTTTCAATTCGCCTGCCTGACGCATAATTTCTGTCAGATACGAAATCGCCTGCACAAAAGCGTTTGCATACAAATAAAAACCACCAATGCTTACCGTTCCATACAGTATCTTGCATATGATAAAAAAAATTACTGCGATGTTTTCCACATAAAGCAGCACAGAAAGGCTACCGTCCGCCAGTGCGTTCTGCCGCCCAATCGCAAAGTGCATCTTCCGTTCCGAGCAGTTGTATGTCTTCATCCTGGCTTGAAGCATTTTTCTTAAACCGTTGAGCCGAATGTCTGCGCCATTTTCATAATCTGCACGCAGCTTCACATAATACTGGTATTCTCTTTCCACTGGGACAAACTTCCCTGTCAACTCCGTTTCCTTTTGCCGAAATACAATTCTCAAGCGAACAGCAAAAAGAATCAACAAAAAGAGAAAAAGAAAAAACAGCAGCGTATGTGTGCTGACAAATACCATTCCTTCCGGGATTGTCTCTAAAAAAACTGGCGAAAAAGATTCATCGTCCGTTGCTATAAGTGCCCAAATAAGAGGAAAACACGCCAGAAGGAATATCCCGTTTTTCAATATACCGGACAGCTGATTCCTGATCACACTGCTCACCGGTCCCACCATATTCGCTCCGCTCTGTAGCTTTTGAATCTTCGTATGTACCTCAGAATTTTCCAGATTTTCGTACTTTGTTTCAGCAATCACAGTATCCACTGAAAGAGCCAGCATCTGCTCAGATTTCAACGTCATAAGCTCCAGATAATGCCTGCACAGAATCTTCACCACGCTGAACAGAGAAGGTAAGATGACACAAAGACACGTCCACAGCAATAACCACTCTGATCGCCGCTACCCCGCCGCTTCATCGATAATCATTGACGGGAAAAACAGCAGCGATAATGAAACTGCCACCTCTGTCAAGGCCTGCAGGACACAGAGCGGAAGAAATAAAGGAACTTCCGACATGATCTTTTTCAGAATGTTTCCAAAAGTACGTCCGAATACTAGAATTTCTGATTTCATAATGCTGCTTCCTCCTTTTCCCCCCGATACGGACGACTCTGCGCCTCCCATAAGCTGGCATACAGCGGACAATTATGTATCAGATGCTCATGATTTCCACACGCAACAATCCGCCCCTGATCCATCAAAAGGATACGATCGCAGAATCTCACACTACTCAGGCGGTGGGAGATAAACACACAGGCTTTGTCCGCCAGCATTCGATAAAAGCGCTCGTAAAGTTCCTGCTCTGCAATCGGATCCAGCGCTGCGCTGGGTTCGTCTAGTATTACCGCAGGCGCATCCTTATACAACGCTCGGGCCAACGCCAGCTTCTGTGCTTGCCCGCCGGAGAAAGTAATTCCCTCAGGGTCAAAATCACCACGAAGCATCGTTTCGCTTCCCCGTGGTAGTCTCCTGATTTCTTCGTCTATTCCTGCCATTTTTATAGTGTTAAGAAGTTGTTCTTTTTTCTCGTCTCCCGATTCCTGAAAAGTTATATTTTCCCGGATGGTAAAGGGATATTGATAAATTTTTTGCATTACCACAGAAAACATCATGTTTCGTTTCCGTTCATCCATAAAACGTCCGTCCTCATCGCAAACTATAATTCTGCCCTCCGACGGCTCGTATAGTCCTGTAAGAAGCTTCACCAGGGTAGTCTTACCCGCACCATTCCTTCCGACTACTGCCACATGCTCGCCTGGATGAATGGTCAAATCGATTTTCTCCAACGCATATTTCTCATTCCCTGGATAGCGGAAGGAAACTCCCTCCAGACGGATTTCCTGAAATCTGTTCGTTCCTACCGCAGCATCATCCAATTCTTCCTCCTCCAGTTCCATAACACTACGAAAATCATTTGTATGGCCAAGAAACTGCCGCGCAGCAAGATATTTGTCAATGATCCTGATCAGTGTTTCGGTGAGACAAGTGGCTGCACCCACATACATAACAAAATCATCTGCCCGTAGTTTTCCCTGAAGCAAGGCTGCCAGCAGGATTCCGTACACCACTGTATCCCGAAGCAGCGCAAGCGCCGTTCCCCCTAGTTCAGCCAACGTATATCCTTTTTGTATTCCGGAAGAAATATTCACACTCTGCCGAGAAACATGTCGATACCACCTGATAAGATAACCGGCCATTCCATAAAGACGAATATCCTTTCCGGCAATCAGGTCCCGCATAGTTTCATTGATATATTCCTTTTCATGGTCTATCTCTGCCTTTTCTGCCCTGAAAGTTTCCTCTTTTTTTCTCGCACGATTCAAAAGCACAGCATTAAAAATCACCAATCCTGCAAGCAGCAAGAACAAAAACTCATTAAAATGAGAAAGCAGAACCACCAGTCCCATCAAAGTAAGACTCCAGGCAAAGATGGCCCGAATCCCCTCAAATACGCCTGCCACCCCGCTGTTGTCACTCCAGAACAGAAAATTAGCGCGGAAACATAACTCTTGAGTCTGCGGCTGCTCCAAAAGAGAATACTTCATACGAAACATTTTGTCTGTCAGCATCTGTCCGAAGCAACCGTTTCTCGCCGCACTGATGCGCGCTTTCAGGTAGTTAGAAAGCAGTGCATCCAGCGCATAAAGAAGTATCCCACCCATGCCGAAAGCCACAAAAAACATAACCCAATATGCAGATGACATACCTTCCAAAATCCCAGCAATGGCATACTTGGGAATCAAAACAGACAGATAAGGAATCAAAGCACCGATCAACGCCTCTGCTACCGCCAATGGAAATATTCTCCTATCAAATTTCCAGAGAACCTTTGACAAATAACGTAGGTTTTCTAACGGTTTGTACATCTATACCTCCTAGTTTTCAACTAAAAAAATCAATACAGCATTCTCCAATTTTATTAATACTTCTTCCTGCCACATAAACATCTCGTCTAAATTCAATACTTATTTGTCTACGTCTTGTTTCTAGACTTTTCGTTAACTTCTTTTACAAATGAATTAAGAGAAATATGTAATTCGTTTAAACCACAATTATAATAAAATACTTTTTTCCTCTTGAACACATCTCAATCTTTACATAGCAACCCCAATTTTTACCAATTATCAAAAAAAGCGAATGGTTTTCTTTCCATTCGCTTTTCTATCTAAATTTTCCGACTTTTTCTTTAAAACGGCGTACCATCCAACGCATACGGCGTCGTCTGGTATACATAATAATTCAGCCAGTTCGTATAAAGATTGTTGGCGTGGGCCCTCCACATCAGCAGAGGCTTTGTCGCCGGATCGTCGTTTTTAAAATAATTCTTTGGCACATCGATGGGCAGTCCCTTATCGCTGTCCCGCTTATATTCCCCGGCCAGCGTCACCCGGTCATACTCCGGATGGCCCATGACGAAAATCTTCCGTCCATTGTCCGCCATGCCTAAGTAGAATCCCGCTTCCTCCGATTCCGCCAGGATCGTCAGCGCCTCACAGCTGCGGATATCCTCCAGGGGAACCTCCGTATGGCGGGAGTGGGGAGCCAGAAACATGTCGTCAAATCCCCGTACCAGCGGGATTTTGCGGTTGTTCACCTTATGCCAGAACAATCCGAATTTCTTTTCACTGAGCATCCTTTTCTGCAGTCCATAAAAATGATACAGACTGGCCTGGGCCGCCCAGCAGAGGAAGATGGTGGAGGTAACGTGGGTTTCCGTCCAGTCCATGATCTCCACCAGCTCCGACCAGTAATCCACTTCCTCAAACGCAATCTGCTCCACCGGCGCTCCGGTGATGATCATTCCGTCATAATAATTGTTTTTCACATCGTCAAATTTAACGTAGAACGTATTCAGATGGCTGGTAGAAGTATTTTTCGACTCATGGCTGGCCATAGCCATAAATGTCACATCCACCTGCAGAGGCGTGTTGGACAGGGAGCGCAGAAGCTGCAGCTCCGTTTCCTCCTTCAGGGGCATCAGATTCAGAAGCAGAATCTTCAGCGGGCGGATATCCTGATGGATCGCCCGGTTTTCATCCATCACAAAGATATTTTCCTGTTCCAGGATTTCTTTGGCCGGCAGATCGGCCTGTACTTTTACTGGCATACTTACTCCTTTCATGGCGCACTTGCTGCGCCAATAATGGTAGATTTGGAAGTTTACTTCCAAACTTTCTCCTTTCCTGGCGCACTGGCTGCGCCAACCCTCTTTAAATCATCGCGAGAAATTCTTCCTCGGAGATCACCGGAATCCCAAGCTCCGCCGCCTTTTTGTTCTTCGAGGAAGCAGACGTTGTGTCGTTGTTCACCAGATAGCTGGTCTTCTTCGTCACGCTTCCTGTCACCTTCCCTCCAAGAGCCTCAATGCGGTTTTTCATCTCGCTTCTGTTCTCAAAATGATTCAGGCTGCCTGTGATCACAAAGGTCATCCCCGACAGCTTCTGTCCCTCCGGCGTTTCCTCCGGCTTTTCCAGCTCCAGGTGCTCCATCAGATGATCCACCTTTTGGTTATTCTTCTCATCGGCAAAATAATTGACAAGGCTCTGCCCGATCACCTCGCCGATCCCGTCGATATCTGTCAATTCCTCCACCGTGGCATGACGAATGCGTTCCAGGTCATAATCGAACTCCCGGCAGATCATTTTGGCGTTGGCCAGGCCGATATTCAAGATCCCCAGTCCGTAGATGACCCGCCACAGCACCGTATGGCGCGCCCGCTGGATGCTCTGCCACAGGTTTTCGTAGGATTTTTCCCCGAAGCCGTCCATCCCGACAATCTCCTCCCGGTATCGGTCCAGCTCAAAAATATCGCCGAAATCCTGAAGATATCCATGCCCGATAAACTTCTCCAGCGTCGCCTGAGACAACCCGTCAATGTTCATGGCGTCCCGGCTCACAAAAAGCGTAAACGTCTTGATGGCCTTTGCCGGACATTCCGGATTTGTGCAGTAAAGCGTCTCCACATCGTTGACCATTTGAATCCTCGTCGGCCCCTTGCAGGCGGGACATTCCTCCGGAATCTCCTTCACGCCGCTTCTGGTAAGATTTTCCGCGATCTGGGGAATGATCATATTGGCCTTGTAAACCTGGATCCTGTCGCCGATCCCCAGCTCCAGGCTTTTCATAATGCTGATGTTATGGACGCTGGCCCTGGACACCGTAGTCCCTTCCAGCTCCACCGGCTCAAAGATCGCCACCGGATTGATCAGCCCGGTCCGCGACGGACTCCACTCAATTTCCACAAGCCTTGTCTCCTTCTGTTCGTCCGCCCACTTAAAGGCAAAGGAGTTCCGCGGAAATTTTGACGTGGCACCCAGAGATTCCCCGTAGGCAATGTCGTCGTATACCACCACCAGACCGTCCGACGGGAAATCATTTTCCGCCACCTGTCCGGAAAAATACTCCATGGCTTCATCCAGAGTTTCCCCGGTCACCATCCGGTATTCCACCGTCTCAAATCCCTGCTGTCTGAGCCACAGCATCTGCTGCTCCACAGAGTTTTCAAACGTCTCTCCCTCTGCCCGCACCAGCGTAAACGCCAGAAACCGCACATGGCGTCTGGCCGTGATCTCATTGTTCAGCTGCCGCACAGAACCGCTGCACAGGTTCCTGGGATTTTTGTATTTCGCGTCCACATCTTCAATTTCTTCGTTAATCTTTTCAAAATCCGAGTAAGTGATGATCGCCTCGCCCCGCAGCACCAGCTCGCCCTGGAACGGGATCTTCAGCGGGATATTTTCAAACACTCTGGCATTATTGGTCACCACCTCGCCAATGCTTCCGTTTCCTCTTGTCACCGCCTTTTCCAGACTTCCTCCCCGGTAGGTGAGAACAATGGTCAGTCCGTCCATTTTCCAGGACAGCAGACATTTCTGTCCGCCGATAAACTGCCGGAGCACCTCCACATCCTTGGTCTTGTCCAGAGAAAGCATCGGACTTTCGTGGGCCTCCTTGGGCAGCTCGTTGACCGCCTCATACCCCACCTGAACCGTAGGACTGTTGGCCAGCACAGTCCCCGTCTCCTTCTCCAGCTCCACCAGCTCGTCGTAAAGCCTGTCATACTCCAGGTTGCTCATGATCTCCCTGTCTTCCTGATAATATGCCTTTGACGCCTGGTTCAAACGCTGAACCAGCTCTTTCATCCGTTTTGTCTGATCCATTTCGCAGCCTCCTAGTCTGATGATAAAATTTCTAAAAATCTACCCAAAGCAGGGTGTGCAGATTTTGAGAGTCAAATACCCATGCAAGTATGGCTACTTGGCTCTTTGCCCGCGGGAACGAATTTTCAAACACACTCTAAACTGCCGTCTCCCCCTGGATCTGCCTTTTCAGTTCCGCCAGCTCTTCGCCGGTCAGCTCCCGGTACTGTCCAGGCTCCAGGCCGTCCAGGCGGATGTTCATGATCCGCACCCGCTTCAGCCGTTCCACCCGGTACCCCAGCGCCTCACACATTCTGCGGATCTGGCGGTTCAGGCCCTGAGTCAGCACAATGGAAAAACTCTTTTCCCTTCGCTTCCTCACTTTGCAGGGCCGCGTCACCGTGTCCAGGATCGGAACACCGGCGGCCATCTGCTGCAGAAACTCCTCCGTCACCGGCCGGTCCACCCAGACCTGGTACTCCTTCTCATGGAAGTTTCTTGCCCGCAGGATCCCGTTGACGATCTCGCCGTCGTTGGTCAGTAAAAGCAGCCCTTCCGACTCTTTGTCCAGCCGTCCCACCGGGTAGATCCGCACCGGATAGTTCAGATAGTCTATCACATTATTCTTTTCCCGCTTTTCCGCCGTACATACAATTCCCCGCGGTTTATGGAACGCCAGATATACTTTTTTCTGCTCCGGCACAACCACATGCCCGTCCACGCAGACCACATCCGTCTCCTCCACCTGGCCGCCCATCACTGCCCGCCGGCCGTTGACGGTGACCCTTCCTTCCTCGGTCAGACGGTCCGCCTTTCTGCGCGAACAAAAACCCGCGTCGCTCAGATATTTATTCAGTCTCATCTCTTTCTTTCCTTCCCGGTCCTCTTAATGCCCGCTGTTCCCTGCAGCCATTGGCAGCAGGCTCGCAGCTCCCGCAAAAAGTCATCATACAACAAGAGGCATACACGCTCTAATACCGTGTATGCCCCATGGCCGCTCCTCACAGCCGTAACCGGCGCAGCCGGCGTTACGTTCGGCGCAACTGCTTTTCGATCACAGTCCTTCCACATAGTCTTTCAGTTTAGCGTCGCTCTCCAGCGCCTGATCATAGGAAGCCTGCACGTTGCCCACCAAAGCCTTCACAGCCTCCTGCTCCAGGGCGCCGCTCATGGCCTTTGCAATCGCCGCGTCGCTCTCCGTATCCGACGCGATCACAAGATTTCCTTCCTGGTTGGTGTACATGTAGAATTCCGTCAGCATAGGCAGCTGCGTATCAATATCCTTGTACTTGCAGTTGTAACTTACGAATGCCAGATAAGTTCCTTCTTCCGCTCCCTCCAGCGTATAGGTGATGATATCATTGTAAGCCTCTACCTTATCCTCCTCCAGGATCTGCGTCTCGTCCTCAGCCGCCAGCGCATCCACACAGCTTTTGACCGTATCCATATCCTTAGCCGCCAGCGCGGTATAATATCTTACAGCCACCGCGCTCACCTGCGCGTTATTTTCCGCGGCAAACTCTGCGGCCGTCTGTCCGTCAGTTTCCTGATTCACCTGTTCCGATTCCGCTGCCGGCGTCGGTGTGGCGGTAACTTCTGCTTTTGTCTTATTTTGTCCGTCCTCCGACTTTGAGGAAACCAGATGCACGATCAGAAGCGCCAGTCCCACCACCACAAGAATCGCGAGAATCAGCAGCATATACCGCAGATTGTCCGAAACCCATTCTCTGAAACGGTCTTTCTTTGACATTGGTTTTGCCATATTCTATCCTCTCTTTCCCTGATCTTAAAAAACGATGCACAAAACCCCTATTTCCATTTCTGGAGATAGGGGTTATCACACGCGTCTGGAGGGATTCGAACCCCCGCCACACGGTACCGGAAACCGTTGCTCTATCCCCTGAGCTACAAACGCTTAGATTCATGAAATCCTCAGGCTTTCCGAGTATTTCCTGAACGCTTATTCATTTTCTGCCGCACACGGGCAAGGAAAACATTCCCGCGCTGCAACAGTGTTATCATACTACATTCACCGGACGTTGTCAACCGCCTCTCAAAAAATTTCATCAATTGAGGGCCGGCCGTCATCCGGCTCATCGCCACGCGCTTTTATTTGTATTTTTTTGTTGACAACGGTAGGGGAATCGTATAGAATAAAGACCACAGAAAATCCCTTTCGGAAGATCGTACGAAATTCCGGGGAATATCGTTTCTGTAGTCTGGCGGCTGTCGCCATTTTTCCGTAAAACATTCGAAACTCCTGAAACAAAATATTTTATTCCCGCAGGCAACATGTCATGCTGCCATGCTTTCCAGGATATTTATCCGATGCCCTTTTCTGTAACAGCTCAGCTGGATGAACTGTTCCCCTTTTCTCTCCACACAGGAAAACTTTCTGCCTTATTGAAAGCATTCAATAACTATTCGGCTAACTGAATAGTTACAACGGTCAATCTCCGCAAAACAGCCTGATTCCAATGTGCTTGGAATTTTATCCCCTATTATATCTCGTTCTCCGCCTACCCCAGAGTATCACATGGCATAGGTACATGGTACATGTCTGCAGCAGTTCAAGCTTACTGACTGCTGCCAAAAATCTGTCCCAGCTTTGCGTGTGTTTGCTTTTCTCGCAAACACGCTCCGGTAACCGAAAACAGATGGTCACAGGTGAGCATTGCCGTAACTGTTCAGCCGCCTGAATAGTTACCCTGACTCACGTTTTATTAGGAAAGGTGGTTTTTGCACATGAGCTATAATAACTTTAAAGATGCGCTGGCAAAGGAAGTAGAACGGCAGGCGGGAGAAAAGTACCAGGTATGTCTGCAGACCCTGAAAAAGAACAACGGGATTACCCGTGACGCGGTAAGTATCAATAAAAAAGGCAGCAAGCTGACCCCTCTGATCCATATTGACAGTTTTTACGAGCGGTATCAGAAGGGTGAATCTGTGATCCGCCTGGCGGCAGTCCTGCTGCAGAACTATTATGAAATGGAGGATACGCTGTCAGACCTGGACGTGGAGTATTTTTCCGATTATGAAAACGTACGGGAACATATCTACTGTAAGTTGGTAAACATCGGCATGAACAAAGAACTTCTGAAAGATATCCCTTACAGGACCTATCTGGACCTGGCGGTGGTCTATTATTTCATGACTGACACTGTTACCCGGGGAGACGCGACGATCCTGATCAATAAGAAGCACCTGGAAATGTGGAATCTCACCAATGAGACGCTGGACCGGCAGGCATGGACGAATACTGTGGCCGACCTAACGCCCAGCCTTTGCCCGATTCGGGAAATCATTGAGGAATATCTCGGCTGCGCAAGCCAGGAGGAAACAGAAGCGGACCAATGCGAAGAAAATCAGCAAGATCAGCAAGAAGACGACACAGAGGAAAAGCGTCTTCCCATGTATGTACTGACAAACAAGAAAAAATCCTTCGGCGCCATCTGCATCCGCTACCCGGGTATGCTGGAGCAGCTGGCGGAGCAGTTGGGCGGAGATTTCTATATCCTTCCCAGTAGCGTACACGAATGTATCCTCGTACCCGCGGACCAGACGGTGAACAGAGATCTCCTGAAAGAAATGGTCATGGATATCAACTATACGCAGGTGGAGCCGCAGGAAATCCTGGCCAATCAGGCGTACTATTACAGCCGTACGCTCAACAAGATCATGTTCTAAAATATACAGAATCTCTGGTCCGGAGGATCCATCAAAAACAGATTATCGTTACCATAGGGCAAATACAGATAATCGTTTACACGGCAAATAACAAAAAGTCCAAGAAACTTTGTTTTACATAGTTTCTTGGACCTCATAAGAACAGGGGATGAGAGAATCGAACTCCCGCTAAAAGTTTTGGAGACTTCTGTCATACCATTTGACCAATCCCCTGTATCATGATTCTTTTTGAAGGATATACCTTCAAAACCGCATACACACTGTACACATCACTTATCATACCACATTTCTATCTGGAACACAAGACCTGGCAGGCTTTCTTTTCCGCTCCGGAACTTCTTTCTTATCCGTTCCTTCACTCTCTTCCACCCTGCCTCCTGGTCAAACCCTCGACCGATTAGTAACAGTCAGCTCCACACATTGCTGTGCTTCCACCTCTGCCCTATCTACCT
>JAGHIA010000045.1 GCA_017887445.1 Fusicatenibacter sp. | reverse complement strand
GAAAATTCACACGGTTTCGGAACCCAAGAACCTCTAAGCTTTCAAAAATTTGCTAAAACCGTGTCCCCAAAGAAAGAACTCGCAAGCTCAAACAGCTTTCTTTGGGGACACAACGCAAATTTTTGAACACTAAGAGGTTTAGGGTTCCTGCAAATGTGTGAATTTTCAGAACCCATCCGCGAGCGCCAGCTTTTGACCCCGGCATCATCCTTTTTGTATGCTTTTTCAGACCGTCCAGGCTTTCAGAAGTTCTTCGCAGGCTTGGGGAATCTCCTCCTCGGGCATCGCCGCGTAGCCCAGCAGTACCGTATCATCCCTGGCCTGACTCTCCCCTATATAATACTCCTTCATGCCATACACCCGGATGCCGGCTTTGGCCGCCAGCGCCACGGCCTGTTCTCCGGTCATTCCGTTGGTCAGCTTCAGCAGCACATGAACGCCGGCGTGTTCTCCGGACACGGTGCATACCCCCTGAAAGGTCCTCAGACGGCGCAGCAAAAGGTCATGCTTTGTCTTATACAGCGCCCGCATCCTGTTCAGATGGCGCTCAAAATAGCCGTCCCGCAGAAAAACCTCCAGAATCTTCTGGTCCGTGCGCGAGACGGTTGCGGAAAAATTCCTGCCCCGCTGGCGGTACAAAGGCATCAGCCTCTCCGGCAGCACCATGTAGCTGACGCGGATGGACGGCGCGATGGCCCGGGAAAAGGTTCCAAGATAAATGACCCTGCCGGCGTTATCAAATCCCTGCAGCGCGGGAATCGGCTTTCCTTTATAGCGGAATTCGCTGTCGTAATCATCCTCCAGCAGGTAACGTCCTTCCTCCCGGGCGGCCCACGCCAGGAGGGACAGACGGCGCTTCATAGGCATCACAGTCCCCACCGGGAACTGATGGGCGGGCATCACATAGGCGATCTGCGCGCCGGAGGCCTCCAGCGCCTTCCGCTCCATTCCGGCGTCGTCCATGGGAACCGGGCAGATTTCGTGCCCCAGGCTCTGGAAACAGCGAAACGCGCTCCGATAGGTGGGATTTTCCATGGCGATTTTTTTCTTTTCCCCAAAAATCACCGTGAGCAGCATCAGCAGATAATCGTTTCCTGCCCCGACAATGATCTGGGACGGAGTACAGCTGACGCCCCGGGCATGGTGAAGATAGTTGGCGATGGCTTCCCGAAGACCCGGTTCCCCCTGAGGGTCTCCCAGGCGGAACAGTTCCGGCGAAGCGTCGTTCAACACCTCGCGGGAAATTTTTTTCCATGGATTGTAAGGGAAGCCTCCCAAAGCAATGCCGCTGACCGCGAAATCCCAGCGCCAGGCCGGCTTCTCCTCTTCACTGACCGTCTGTCTGGCCGGTGTCATTCCGTCGATGTGATACAGTTCTTCCATCTCGCAGGCAAAATATCCCCGATAGGGAACGCTCTCCACATATCCCTCCGACACAAGCTGTTCATAGGCCAGATCCACCGTACTGCGGCTCACCTGCAGATAGCTGCTGAGGGCGCGGGAAGACGGCAGACGCTCCCCGGGGAGTATCTGCCGTCTTCGTATCTCTTCTCTGATATAGTCGTAAATCTGTTCGTACAGCGGTGTCTTGCTGTGCATATCCAGGGAAATCGCAAGTTCCGTCATCCGTCCATTCCTGCTTTCTTATTTTGGAAGCTTAAAGGAGCTCTTCAGCGACACGATGCGGTTGAACACCAGTGCGTCGTCTTTGGAATCCCTGGCGTCCACACAGAAATATCCGTTGCGCACAAACTGGAAACGGTCATAGGGTTTCGCACCCGCAAAGGCTGGCTCCAGACAGCATTCTTTTCTTACCGTCAAGGAGTTGGGGTTCAGGTTCAGGGAACCGTCCTCGTTATATACGCCCTTTTCCTCGTCGATCAGGTTTTCGTAGAGACGGCACTCTGCTTTTACCGCAGTCTTCGCCGCTACCCAGTGGATCGTTCCCTTGACCTTTCTTCCGTCCGGCGCGTTTCCGCCCTTGGTGTCCGGGTCGTAGGTGGCATGGATCACTGTGATATTTCCATCCTCGTCCTTCTCGCAGCCAGTGCAGGTGACAAAGTACGCGTTCATCAGCCGCACCTCGTTGCCTGGGAACATGCGGAAATATTTTCTCGGGGGAACCTCCATAAAATCCTCCCGCTCAATGTACAGTTCCCGGCCAAAAGGCACCTGGCGGCTGCCCAGAGACTCGTTTTCCAGGTTGTTGGGCACGTCCAGCAGCTCCGTCTGGTCTTCCGGATAATTGTCGATCACCAGCTTCACCGGATCCAGGATCGCCATCATACGCGGACTCTTCAGTTTCAGGTCCTCGCGGATGCAGTACTCCAGCATAGCGTAATCCACAGAGCTGTTGGCCTTGGAGATTCCGCACAGGTCGATGAGCATCTGAATGGATTCCGGCGTAAATCCGCGGCGGCGCAGTCCGGCGATGGACGCGATCCGCGGATCGTCCCATCCGTCAACAATCTTGTCCTCCACCAGCTTCTTGATATAACGCTTTCCTGTCACCACGTTGGTCAGATACAGCTTCGCGAACTCGATCTGACGGGGCGGCATCTCATAGCCGACCTCTCTCACCACCCAGTCGTACAGCGGACGGTGGTCCTCAAACTCCAGGGTACACAGGGAATGGGTAATCCCCTCGATGGCATCCTCAATAGGATGGGCAAAATCGTACATGGGATAGATGCACCATTTGTCGCCGGTGTTGTGGTGAGACACATGGGCCACACGGTAGATGATCGGGTCCCTCATATTGATGTTCGGGGACGCCATATCAATCTTCGCCCGGAGCACCCGGCTGCCGTCGGCAAACGCGCCGGCGCGCATCTGCTCAAACAGCTCCAGATTTTCCTCCACGGTGCGGTCACGGTAAGGACTGTTCTTTCCCGGTTCCGTCAATGTTCCCCGGTATTCGCGGATCTCATCGGCGCTCAGGTCGCAGACATAGGCTTTGCCCTTTTTGATCAGCTTCACCGCCGCCTCGTACATTTCCTCGAAATAGTCAGAGGCAAAATACAGATGATCCTTCCAGTCGGCGCCCAGCCAGCGGATATCCTCCTTGATAGACTCCACAAACTCGGTTTTTTCTTTGGTCGGGTTTGTGTCGTCAAAGCGCAGGTGGAACTCTCCGTTATATTTCTTCGCCACCCCATAGCTTAACAGGATCGCCTTTGCATGGCCCACATGCAGATACCCGTTAGGCTCCGGCGGGAAACGGGTGCAGACATGATCGTACACGCCCTCCGCCAGGTCTTTATCAATGGCCTGCTCGATAAAATTCTTTGATACCACTTCTTTTTCTTCCATATAGAACTCCCTCCTGGAAACTTATTTTCAACCGCTTTGCACAGCGGCACCGTCGCACCCTGCACGTTGCACAGAAGCTTGGCGGATCTACTGGAAATCCGCTTCGCGAATGGAGTAACCGTTCAGCTATGCCGAACGGTTACGTTTATAATATTCCACTATATCACAAAAGCAGACGTTTTCAAAGGATTTTCATGATTTTTTTGCTCTGTACTGGGACGGCGAGTTTCCATAATGCTTTTTAAACAGCTTACTGAAATGATATGCGTCCTCATATCCCACACACTGGGCGATCTCCTGAATGCTGCAGTCCTGCTTTTCCACCAGAAGCTCTCTGGCCTTCTCCATGCGGAGATTGATCAGATAATTGATCGGCGTGTCCCCCACCTGGCTCTTGAAGATCCTGGAAATATAAAAGGGACTCAGATACATATTCTGGGCAATCTGGTCCAGAGAGATCTTTTCGCTGTAATGATGATCCAGATAGTCCACAATCTGCTCCACCACATATTTTTTATTCGCCGACTCAAAAATATACCCCTGAGCCTTCGGCTTCTCGTACGTAACCTGCTCCCGATAAAGAAGCAGGATCATCTGCGTCAGATACGCCTTCAGCATAAAATACCGCCCCGGCTGCGCGCTGCAGGATTCCAGCATCATAGATTCCGCCAGCCGCGTCAGGTGCAGGAACGTCTTCTCCTTTGGATGAAGCAGAAACGTCCCCCTGGGGAAACGGATCTGATTGCAGTCCATATCCCGGAAATGGATATTGGTGAAGGCCGCGTAAAATTCCGTGGCCGGTCTCTTTCCTTCCACATTGCGGCTCTGGTGGGATACCCCAGGATTCAGCAGGAGCAGATCGCCCTTGCGCACCGGATAGACCCGGCCGTCTACCTGAAACTCTCCCTCACCATCCAGGATCATGGCGATCTCTATAAAATCATGGCTGTGGGGCTGCTCAGCAGTACGGCGGACCAGCTGAACAGAAAACAAAAACGTCGGATTCAAATCTTCAAAAGTAATATCATATTGCTGCTGACACATACGTAGGCTTCCTCTCGCAAAATTAATGAAAACCACCACGGAAAGGGCGGTCCTCCGTAACCGTTTGGCAACGCGGAACGGTTACGGTCCACCATTGTTTACTTTGAATGTTTCTTCTATTTTAAAACACCCTCTGCTCCAATGCAAATATTTTTTTGAGAACGGACGAATTTGGATGCAGGCAGGGGGCGGGGGACGCGCGGGCGTAGGGGGAGAACTATGGAATGGGTGCCCACTCCGACATTCGGACAGGAGCGGTCAGGGTGTGCGCGGGTCGGAGGACGGGTTTTTTGGTGTCTCTTGCGGTGGGTTTTGTTCCCGTTCTCCGCTCCGCGCACACCCTGACCGCCCCTGTCCGCCTGTAGTCGCATGCACCCATTTCCATAGTTCTCTCCCCTCCGCCACGCGCGTCCCCCGCCCCCTGCCTGCCCCCAAATTCTGGGGTTCTCGGGCCGCAGAGTGACGCCGTTGTACGAAGAGTCCCTTCACTGGGACGATATCCAGCGGATTCCTTTGGCAGTCCGTTTTGCTTCATCTTGAAAATGATTGCCTGGATTGATCTGAAAAACCGTATGAATGCCCTTTTCAGCATAAAAATTGTGGATTTTCTCTGTCCGTTCCTGAACCACTTTCAAAAACGGATTTCTTGTCCGGCATTCTCTGTCCCCGAGGGAAAAGTAAACACAGGAAGGTTTCTCTCTCCATGGATGATCAGCGATATACTCCTGAAATCCAGGAAACCAAAGAGAGCCAGAAATACTGGCCGCTTTTGAAAATAGATCGGCCTCATACAAAGAATAAACTGCGAACAAACCGGCCAGAGAATACCCTGCGATTCCCCGCCAGAGAGGTTCTCCTGAAATAAATCGCTCTGCTTTCGGTATGATCTCACCGGTCAGAAGTTTCAAATATGCGTCAGCGCCGCCGGTACAGGGAGTATCGCCTTTTGCGATCGGCGGAATCTTCCACGGGGACATATCATGATTCCATTGAAGTCCGGTGATTGTCACAAGGTGAAAATCCAAACCTCTTTTTGTTTCTAATTGCCGATACACAGCCTCACCACTGTCCCCGAACGTATTCAGATATACCACTGGCAAATTTGCAGAGTGACCGGGGTAGACGGTTATGATTTTTTCGCTGATTGAAAATTGATTCATTGGAAAAATGCCTCCATGTACTATTTTTACCTGCTATTTTACCAACATCATCTATCAGTCCAGTGCGAAGTTAGCACTGTTTTTATGTTTGCTTCCGCTTCACACCCTATCCAATATGCTTAAGCCTTTTTATAAATACTTTCAGAAACGACAATTTCAAACCATGCGGCCATTTTGATTCAATATCAATATAAATACCCTTTTATTTTTATCCACGCCTCCGCGAAGGAGGCGACTGTTGTTCGTGTCGGTTCCGTCGTCCTCGGTTGCAGTTTCAATCCACGCCTCCGCGAAGGAGGCGACACCATGACAGACTACGAACTTCTGAAGGGACACTATGTTTCAATCCACGCCTCCGCGAAGGAGGCGACCGCAAATATAAACAATAATATTTGCATTTCTTCTCCATTTTATAGCATTTTCACCCCAAAATCAACCATACATTTTTCTAACTGCCACTTTTCCCCTACCTCCAATCATTTCATCAGCATCTTTCCATCAAAAATCTGGTGCGAATCACCCGGGAAATATCTGTTTACTTCACATTCGCACTTACCAAACAGGGCGCACTCATATTCGCGCGCCCTGCCTTTCTCATCATCTCGTATTAACTTTTTCCTTCCGAGCCATCTTCAAAAAATCAACGCCCCGTCAACCGCCGTTCCCCGGTCCACACCCAAATGTTCCACCTTTGTCTGATACTTATTCCCGAGATAATAAAAACGCAAACTATCTACATTCTCATCAATAATATCTGACAAAATTTCCTTAAGTGTAATACACTGTGTCTGATCTAAAATACATTCAAACACGGAATTCTGCACTCTTCTTCCATAATTTGTACACTGCTTGGCAACCTTCCGAAGCCGGGATTTGCCCGCAGCCGTTTCCGTATTAACATCATATGTGATCAAAACCAGCATTGGCCCACCTCATTTCCATAAAAACACCGGATAGCCGTCCAGATCTCCTCGCAAATATCGCGCAAGTAGCATTGCCTGCACATAGGGCACCATTCCCCATTCTACTTTTTCTTTTAAATATGGATGGCTAATCACCTCTTTCTTCTTACTCTGCCACTCTGTCAAAATCCGCTTTCTGGTTTCGTCATCCATCAGCACTGCTCCGTTTTCTTTCTTTGAAAAGCTTTTCCCACTGACAATTTTTTTATTGATTATGGATAGAACAAACCGATCTGCAAGCACTGGACGAAGCTCCTCGATCAAATCCAGAGACAACGAAGCTCTCCCCGGACGGTCCGTGTGCAAATATCCTACATAGGGATCAAGGCCCACTGTTTCCAGTGCGGAAGTAATACTGTTGGTCAGCAACGTATAGATGAACGACAGCAGCGCATTGACAGGATCCAGTGGTGGTCTTTTGTTGCGTTCACAAAAGGAAAATTCCTTTTTCTGCTGCAGAATCAGCTCGTCAAACACGCCAAAATAAACACTTGCAGCTTCCCCTTCATATCCCCGCAGCTGGTCTTTTGACTGACATCCGCAAATCATATCCAAGGAATTTTTCAGATATCCTGAGGCCTTTTTAACCCGATCCACATCAATTTGCATACTGTGATCCCGAACTGCCCGCTCTAAAACCCATCGGGCATTATATACTTTTCCCAGAATGCAGTTTCTGGCGATCTCCAGGCTAACCGCATCGTTTTGACAGCTGGAAAACTGCTGTTGTCTCAGCAAAACATTTCCCCTGATCCGTCCGGAGACGCGTGCAAGAAACTTTCCCTGCGGCGTAAGAAAACATAGAGAAACATTCCGCTCCGCACATGCCCCCATCAACGCGGGACTCGTTCCTCGATATCCAAAAGACACAATGCCTTCCAGATTATGCAGCGGCACGCGGCCAATTTCTGTTTTATCCTCATATACCACAACGTTCTCTCCATCCAGTCCCAGATAGCTGTTTTCAGAGGTAATATATAACGTGTTCAGTAGTTTTTTCATACATCCTCCTTCAGCATCTGCTCAATATAGGTATGTACCGCAGCAGTTTTCCCCAAACGCGGAAGGCAGATCTCCTTCAAAGAACATGCGCTGCATGCTTTACTGTATTTCACCTTCGGCGTATATTTCTTTGTATAATACTGATGCATTTCACGAAAAATTTCTTTCACTTCACAGCGAAGTTCTTCCGTAAATTCAACAGTCTCCCGCCGCCTGGTTTCCCCATAGAAAACAGCACCCTCCGGAATCTGAGTAGAAAACATTTCCTCAAGACACATTGCCTGAGCCGCAAGCTGAAGCCTGTCCTCTTCCGTGACTTTGGGTTTTCCCTTTTTATATTCGACGGGATAAATAGAATAGCACCCTCTGTGTCCATGCAGCCGGACACCGTCCTCGCATTTGTGAAATTCCACCACGTCACAAGCTCCACTGACCCCCATCTCTCTGGACGACACAGGCAGCGACCTTGTGATGATCACATCCTTCCTCTTCTCCGTCAGCAGTGGGTCGTGTACCTTTTTGTGCATCAGTTCTCCCACCACAGTATGTACATTTTCTTCCCACTGCTGCTCGATATGGATAAGCGCCCACTGTCTTCGACAAAACTTAAAATGCTGAATTCCTGAAATCATCAGATAATCGTCTTCTGCGTATTCCATCAAATCATCCTTTTCATTTCCACTGAATCAGGAATCTGCTCCTCGTGAATTTCTACAATATAATCTTGGTACTTTCTGGGATACTCCACGCCTTCTGCTTTCTTTACCTCAACTGCATCAAAAAGTTTATACGCCGGACAATCTCCCAGCTCTTTACTATGTTTGAAGACAATCAGCTCACGGACCGCCATTTTCCCCCTGGCTGCGGAATGGTCGTGCTCAAACATATTGATCAGAGCTTCCCAAAACAACTCCAGGTCTTCTTCTGAAAATCCTGTGACTCTTCGCGCCAGATTGGCAGAAATAAAACCTTCCACCCGGTACAGACCATACGGAACAATATTTTTTCTTCCCATCTCTGTCGTTTTGTTCTCCGCGTCTTTTTCCGTGGTGATTGCCACACGCGTGATTGTTACCTCCTGACTGACGATAGGATCGATACTTCTGGCAAATCCAATCTGCACCGGTCCTCTCACCTGCCCACAATTCAGAGAAGCCTTGACAAAAGTAGTCATGACAGCGCCAAAAGTACGGATATCATAAAAATTATCGCACATATAATCTCTTAATTTTCTATCCACATCAGGGTCATTTTTTTTCATTTTTTTCAGAGATTCTGTAACCTTTTTTTCGTCTGTGTCCTGAACTCCCAGATTCTCACAGGCCATACGGTCACTTCTGTTCAACGGTACATCTTCCCGAATATAAATCTGAAATCCAGGCTCATTTTCCTTTACCATCTCCACATAATTTCTGATTTTCCGTTTCAGACACACATCCGTAACCAGCCCCAAACCGCTTTCCGGGTCAATTCTCGGCATATTTCCTGCATCCGGATCACCATTCGGGTTTCCATTTTCCACATCAAAAAGTACAACAAATTCATAGCGGTTTTTAATGGCTTCTCTCATTTACTCTTCCTCCTTTTTCTGGTACTTGTCCTGTATCTGATGATAATATCCCAGGATAAATCTTCCCTGTTCTTCCAGTGACAACTGCTTTGGAAATGTATCCAGTTTTTCCATAATCTCTCTTAAAAGAACTTCATAGTATCGTTTGAAATTTCCTTTGTCTCTCTCCAGCTTTTTCATATGACTGTTTTTTAATTTGAACAAAATTGGAAATATTGATGCTGGCGTGGAACATGCTGAATTAAAGTATCTGTCACGGATTGTCGTGTTAATGTCGCCGCTCGCGTCTTTTTGAATGGACTCCAGCACCGAGAATAACCTGCCCAGTACATATGCCGAATCTGCGCTATCTTTATTCAATCCCATATAATTTTCTCCTTCTTTCCACGAGTAATTTTTCATCAGAAAAGCCTTAATGATCGCTGCCCTTCCGTAAGTAACCACTCCCTGTTCCGCCCGAATGCGAATCAGCGTATCGGTATACAGGCTTGCCGGATATCTCCCATCCGCCAACACAGCCTGAAGCACCATAGCCGCCATATTAGAAATCGGAACCTTGTTTTTTGACTTCTGATTCACTGTTTCATACAGCATTCTCCAGATTCCCATGTATTCAAGTTCTTCCCAGGAAGGCCGAACGATCTCCATCCTCTGATAATGCCTTGCGATATTTCTCAGGATATTGCCAAAAGAATCCTGATAGAAAAAACGGACCGACAATCTGGCCGCATTTGGCGCCAGGGCCAGAATATAAAAACGCTGATCAGGGTTCAGCTGTTTCTCATGGATCACCATTGGCCGGTACGCTTTCAAGCTGTTAAAAAGTCCTTTGATTTCCTCCTGATTATCCACTTTCGGACTCATAAAAACGCTGAATGCGTCCTGATAGGCCTCCTCGCCATTTTCCGCCCAGAAGACAATCATGGAATCCCCCAGCAGAAAAGTATAGTCCTTCTGACTCAGCAAATAATTCAGCGCTGTGGTGTAAGCGAACTCCGCGTATTTTCCCACGGGCGCATTGTAACTCTGCTCCTTTCCATAGGATTCAAAGGCCGGCGCATTAAAGGAAACCAATGCTGCTCCACTGGACTGCGCACCTGGAACACCTTTAATTGTTTTGTGAATCCTGGAAATCTCCGTCTTTTTTCCTGTGACCATACAGACTGCTTCCGTCTCACCCGCGGACATATTTCTAGTCTCGTTCCAAAGTGCCTTAATCTCCTCGTCATCCTGTGCATAATTCATTCCCAAGGAAAAAATCAGATTTCCTCCATCAGTAATATCCTCCCAGTATTCCTCCAGCACGCTGCTTTCTTTTGCTTCCCGAGGATCCCATGTTTCAAAAAAATTCCGGATTGCCTGCGCCATCTCTCCTTTTGCTGTCTTTAAAAATGTCATATGACGTTCCTTCGCCGCCTGAAAACACTCCAAAATCCTGGGGTTCGTTCCTTCACTGTCGATTCCTAAAAGATATTTGGAATTATCGCACAGAAAATTCGAAGATACACCGGAGGACCGGACTACCATCTCTGGCACAGTTAAAAGTACAGGCTCCCAAACCTTTTTCTTTCCTCTGTTTTTTTCCTCTTTCAAGGTAAAAACGTTTGTCACTTTTCCTTCCTGGGAAAGATTAATCGCATAGGAAACTTTCGCCGTACACCACCCTTCTCTGGCAACTTTCCCCTCCTCAGCCAGATTTTCATAGTGTTTTACAAGTGCCTGCAAAATCATCGTACCACCTCACAGTCTCTGAGATCCAGAACTCCCCGCCGCATCACCGCCCGGAAAAACATCGGCTGTATGTTTTCCGGATCAGTATAGTCCATGTCGTAAAGCATGAAACCGAAGTCCTGCTGTTCAACATCGTCGTAGGCAGTCTGAATTTCCTCCTCCTCGCATAAACTAAAATTTGCCGGAAATTCTCTGCATCCAAAATAGGGCGTCTGGAAACATTCTCCCCGTCTCAGCCGACGCATGATAATGTCTTTGAATTTTCCCGGATTGTCCGTTTCATTTGCCTTGTCTGTCATCGAGAATTCGGCATCCAACACATACTCTACGTCGCATAGCAGCAGCGATGCTCTCTGTACAATATCCGCTTTTGTGCTGATATAAAGCGGCTTATCCGCGCCGTTATAGGCCTGCAGCACGCTACTGGCAAGGATTTTGCTCTTCACTTCATTACGGCGGACGCTGGTAAAGCGAATTGGCTTTTTTACATAGATTTTATTAATATGCCAACACATGCCAGGGTGCCAATAAATAGATTCCAGAATCCCTCGCGCAGCCGACGGTGTTATGACGTCATAAGAACAGCGTTCCACTTTGAGTTCAGGCCGCGAGAAAAGCGCGTAATCTCCCCATACCCGGACTCTTACTCCTTTTGCCATCCGTATCCCTCCTTCCTTCATTTTTCACTGATAATCTCCAATGATAAAGATAATTTCCCAGTTTTTTCCTATTAATGACATTATACTCCTCGCTTTTCTATATTGCAATCATTATTATGATTTACACATCTAATTTTAGCGAACCGAATTATTAAAAGCATATGTAACTAATGCAGCTAGCTAAGCTACTACTAATGAGAAATAAAATAGCTATTTCATACATCGTTTTCCGTGCATTTCTTTAAGTTATCTGCTATACTGAAATCTGGTTGTCAGGAACGTCTGTACACTTTTAACAGACATTTCTGTGGATTGAAATGCTAAAATTAGTTGTGAAAGACCAAAGAGTCATCACTCAATCATTTTATGCTGGTTGAGTGGTGACGTTTGTCTTTCACGATCCCTTATCCCCTCCCTCCTTTCTCACCAGATCAACGCCATCCCCGAATCCACCGCTAAATCCAGCCCCATATCATCGGTATACTGCTGCTCCTGTACCAATTCAAAAAAATCTTCCATATCCTCAGAGACTGGCCGAAGCATCCCAGCGCCATTGAGTTTTTCCAGATCATTGTCATAAACTTGAACGCAGAACTGTCCTGCCCTGCGCATATTCGACTTTGTATATCCCTGATGTTTCATCTTCATCAGAAGCTCCGCCGCCTCTGCTTCCCTGGGAATAAAAATAGTCTTCGTTTTTTCTTCAATCAGCCGAAAATCTTTTCCCACCTTCGCAAAATTATATTTATTTGGCTGAAATTCCTCCATAATCTTCTTTTTATCCAGATTCTCTCCCCGAAAATGGTATAGCATCCTGAAATATTCCTCCACTGTTTCCAGTGAAGAAATCTCCTTTCCCTCTGCCAGCAGATGACTGCTCACCTCGATCTGCTGCCTCTGCCCGAGCACACGTTCCTTCTCTTCAAATTGAAAAACGTAAACCCGGCTCTCCTCCAGCGTTCTCTTTCCTTCCCGATTACATCTTCCCGCTGCTTGGATCATCGAATCCACACCTGCCAACTGGCGATACACTGCACCAAAATCCAGGTCCACACCTGCTTCCACAAGGCTCGTGGATATAACCACACACGGTTTTCCGGCCTTCAGCCGCTGACGGATTTTCTCCAGCACTTGTCGTCTGTGTTTCGGATACATCGTCGTTGACAAATGGTATACGCCATCTTTTTTCAATTTCTGATACAATGCCTGCGCCCGTTTTTTGGTATTCACAATGCACAGCGCCTGATATTCACATTCTAATTTCTCTGCCAGCTCCTCCTCTGAAACCGTGCCCATGGGTTGATAAATCGCCCGCCGGAAAAATCGGAACTGCTCTTCCATTCTTGGACACAGTTCCACCACTTTCCGCTCTTTTGGAAAGAACGATGCCAGCGCAGGCTGCGTCGCTGTACACAAAACAATACTGGACCCATATCTGACAAGAAGCTCCTCCATCATTGCTGTACACGGCCTTAAATATTCACTGGGCAGCATTTGTGCTTCGTCAAAAACAATGACACTATTGGTAATATTGTGCAGTTTTCTGCATTTTGAAGACCTATTGGAAAACAAAGACTCAAAAAACTGCACATTCGTTGTGATCACCACTGGTTTATCCCAATTTTCCGCTGCCAACTGCATCAGTTTCAGCTCCTCAGAGCTTTCATAATCCACGTTATAATGGTTTTCCAACACATTCTGATCTCCCAGTATTTCGCGGAACACCTGCGCATTCTGCTCGATAATACTTGTATACGGAATGACATAAATGATCCGGTCCATACAATGCCTGACCGCATGATGAAGCGCAAAAGCCAATGAAGCAACTGTTTTTCCGCCGCCCGTAGGCACTGTCAGACGGAATAAACCTCTGCCCATCTTTCCATTTTCTATGCAATGCTTTAGGATTTCTGTTCGCCTTCCATTAACCGTATCCGTATCCTTGTTCCGGAGCCATGGAGAAATATAAGCGTCAAGCTTTTTCATCAGTATCTCCATACTCTCACCGGCATCACGCAGCGTCTTTCCATCGGTCATAAAATACTCTGTATCCAGAAAATCCGCATCCACCAGACAAGAGTAAATCATTCGGACAAAAACACTCAACGAAAAACAGGAATTCTTAGTTTTAGATGGATCAAATGGCTGTGTTCTTAATTCCGGCACAGCTATCTCCTCCCGAAATGCCTGATAGTCTGGGATTTTCTTTTCCATTCGTCCCCGCAGACTGCGCGTATCCGACGCATTCCCATAGTCTGGGATTCCCGCATGATGTCCGGCGATACAAAAAGCTGCAATCCAATAAAACCCTTTCTCAGATAAACAAAGCTGTGCGCCTGCAGTGGCATGATCTACCATCTGATTTCCATTTTCCCGTATTTTCGTCTGAAACGCTTCCGAATACTTTCCTACGTCATGAAGCAATCCGCAGCAATATCCCCAGTCGCCGCTCCCAAAACTTTCCGCAAATGATTCTGCAAGCTTTGCGGTTCCTTGCAAATGTTCTTTGACAGACTGAACTCTGTCATTATCTCTGTCAATATGTGCAAGATATTCCATTTGTTTCCTCCCATTCTTATATCAAATGCTCGGATCTGAGTAAATAGCTACATCTTCTTTTTCTCTGCACTTTACCGCATATCACAGCATTTTTGTGCGAATCCCTGATACCCCTGCTCCATGATCTTTTTCAAGCCCTTCACACCTTCCCGTTCCCAGGCACGTCCCAAATAAATCATTCCGGTCATACACGCAAATTTTTCATAATAACTGCCGCATTGGCCTGAAAAAAGATACTGTTCCTGCTCCACTCTATCCTCACATTTCAATGCTTTTTCCATTTGCAGCAAACTGCGTTTCCAGACATTACGGATGGCTTCTGAGTGCCAGTCAACTGCACGGAGTTCATCATTCCCAAAGGACACCAGATGAGCAAACCCTTCGTTAAACGTCACTTCATCTAGCGCTGTCCGGTACTCTTTCTCTTTCAGATCTTCCTTCAGTTCCGGATAACGATCCATCGTCAGTACATGGAAGATTTCATGCGTCAGCAGGCCTCTCGCAAGTTTTTCAATATCATGCTTTTCCAAATATCTGCTCCAGCAGCAAAGGTCAAATATCACATGTGGATTTCCTTCAGAATCATATCTTACAATCGCATCATATGGTTCAGGAAAGCCAACAATCAAATCAACAGTAACCCCCGCCGCTATCTGTCTCCAGTCTGGAAACAGACCATCCCAAATTTCCTGATTAAACGGTCGAAAATCCTTTAATACTTCTCTGATGATCTGCAGAACTTTCCGCACTTTCTCTTTCATTTCATCGGATATATCCGGCATAGAAAAAATACTTGCACCATCCACAGAAACATTTTCAAAGTCTTTATAAATCCAATCTTTTTTATGTGATATGATTTCTTTTCCACTTAAATATTCGTCTGCAATCTGTGTATGTAAAATCATAATTTTCCTCCTATCTGTCGTAAAAGATTTCATAATGTCCAAACCCTATAGTTGCACCTTTCCCGATATGCAGATATTTTCCCGCTTCCAATATTGGCACAAATTTTGATAACTCTCCCTCGTAAAGAACCCATCCCATCCGTGTATCCCATTCCAGTCTGTTGCCCTTTTGGTTCATGGAATATCTGGCAAATGGACATGTTCTCCAGTCTTCTTTTAAAACTTTTATTTTTCCGGCCTCTTTCACAAGCTCCTCTGCATCCCAATCAATCTCATTATCCGTACACGCTGTTGTAATCAAGGCGATTCTGCGAGTCAAAAACTGAATCAGCATCTCAAAAGACAGACTTGTAAACAGCTGATTTCCTGACACAATCCGAACCGGTGTATCAAACTGCAGGTATGCATTTGATACTATTTTCTCTTCAACCTGCAACGCCGTGGGAATAAGATTCCTTGTCCAACTCCTTCCCACGGCGTAAACGAGGGTGTGGGACGCAGGATTCATCACATGCACCAGGCGAAACGGCAGCCTCGCCGCTCCCCATCCTTTTTCCTCTGCTAACCGCAAGGCATCAAGATAAATAGAGGCATGAGCCGCAGCCTTTCCAAATATTGTCAAATCAAAAATACATACATCTCCTTTTTTCCACTGCTGCTTTCCATTCCCGTATACATAAATCGTATATGGATTGATTGCTCCGGCTTCTCCACCGGTATTGCTGAAATGCCGGACATACATGCACTGGCTTCTTTTGCTGCACAGGAAACATCGTTTTTCCGGATAATCACAGTAAAAATCCCTGATGCAATGTCCTATGATTCCACGAATCATAGAACCGAGATACGGCGGCAGCACACCGTCTTTTTGACACTCATATGCAGCCTGCAGCGTAATAATATCCATAAATTCAAACATTTTTCTACTTTTCCTTTCTTGGCTCTATTATACACCTTGTCGGTGTCTGATACATCTTTTTTTCTTTTCAAACGAGACATATTTTCTGGCAGGTTGCATGGTGCGAATATGAAGTGGACATTTATTCCCTGGGAGATTCGCACCTGGCATTTTGCACAAAACAAGGTAGAATATCGGTTATTGGAAAAGAAGGTTCTGGCTTTAGAAGAAAAATCTGGGGGATATACTATTGTTTTTTTGGAAAAAAAGATTTAGAATAGAAAAAGCACAGAACTTTTTGTGCAAATTTGCTGTCACCCCCTTCGCGGGGGTGTGGATTGAAACTCTGCAAAAACTCCCCTTGTACGGCCGCCATGATCGTCACCCCCTTCGCGGGGGTGTGGATTGAAACATTTCTGCTCCTTTCCGGCGGCCCCGCCCGGCCGCGTCACCCCCTTCGCGGGGGTGTGGATTGAAACACTAAACACGAAAAAGGTTTGCTCAACATTCTCGTCACCCCCTTCGCGGGGGTGTGGATTGAAACATTTAGCAGGTCGCGAAACTTCTGACTTGTCTTTAGTCACCCCCTTCGCGGGGGTGTGGATTGAAACTACGACTTTTAATGCGTCCGACACCTTTGTACTCGTCACCCCCTTCGCGGGGGTGTGGATTGAAACCTTTTAGCGATCAAGATCGTACCGCAGCCAGCGATGTCACCCCCTTCGCGGGGGTGTGGATTCGTGTGTCTACTGTTATGGGTACATTATACTCACACCTGAATCACTTTCTCACGCCGCAAACAGCAAGCGTTTGCGGCTGCTGTGAATAGTAGCAAGTTCTTGCAATAAAAGTATAATCCGAGGAACATACTATTGTTTTTTTGAGAAAAAAGATTTAGAATAAAAATCAGTGAAACGTTTTCGCAATCACAGCAATGAAAAAACGCCACCAAACCACACGTCTACTGCCTTTCAGCAACTTTTATAATCCCATGTTATTGGTTGCGAAATGCCGTTTGACGTTTTCCGAACATAAAATTCCGTACATTGATGAAATAAAATTCCGGAGGGATAAGATGGATTATAGCCGTAAAATATCTGAACGTTTATGGAACCTTAGTGATAAGGGAGAATTGGAAAGTCATCGTGAAACAACATTCATTGACGACATTGTTCAGAAGAGTCATATTGAAAAAGAATTACTCGCCAATCTTGATGGCATAAAAACTGTTTTTGACGGTGGTGCGGGATGCGGCAGATTTTCCATTTTACTTGCAAAACAGGGTTGCAAAGTAACACATTTTGATATTTCTCAATCAATGATAGACAAAGCAAAAGAATTAGCGGAAGAAGCGGGAGTTTTGGACAAAATAACATTTGTCAAAGGTGCGCTTGAGGATTTGACTGCTTACCATGCAAAAGCTTTTGATTTGGTCATATCATTTGACGCACCGATTTCTTATACTTATCCAAATCATGAGCGTGTTATCTCTGAGCTTGTACGCATTGCAAAAAAGCGTATCATGATAAGTGTATCCAGTCGTTTAGGTTATCTGCCCTATCTTTCAAACCCTTTGCAGAAGAATCAGTTTATATTAGATAAGGACTGTAGTGATTCTTGGGTTCAGTGGTGTATTTCAAATAAGGCGAATATGGTGAATTCCTTTGCATTCAATAAAGTCCAGGTTGAAAAGTTATTATCGGATGGACTTATGGGTGGTGCAGAGGAAATTGCAGAGTATGAGCGTGGTGGTACACCGTGGTGTATAACTTATACCTTTATGCCGAATGAATTGGAAGCGCTGCTCGTGAAAAATGGAGTCAAAAATGTTAAATTGGCTGGACCAGGCGCATATGCCAGAACGATTCCCAATGAATTACTCGTAAAGATTATGAACGATTCAAAACAGCGAATGGACTTCTTGGATTTTTGTCATGAATATGATTCTAATCCCTATGTTTGCGGCATGGGAAAGGATAATTTGTTTGCCAAAGGTGAAATTTAACAGCATAGAACAAAGGAGATTTCGCCATGATCACTCACATAAAAATCCGCGGCGCCCGCGTCCATAACCTGAAAAATATCAATGTGGACATCCCGCTCAATAAAATCGTTGGAATCGCCGGCGTGTCCGGTTCCGGAAAATCATCGCTTGCGCTTGGAGTCCTGTATGCCGAAGGCTCCCGGCGATATCTGGACGCTCTTTCCACCTACACCCGCAGACGTATGACGCAGGCGGCCAAGGCTCCTGTGGACGAAGTCCTCTATGTTCCGGCGGCCCTTGCCCTGCACCAGCGTCCTGGTGTTCCGGGAATCCGCAGCACCTTCGGCACAGGGACCGAACTTCTCAACAGCCTTCGTCTGATGTTCTCGCGCCTTGCCAGTCACAGATGTCCCAACGGTCATTATCTTCCACCGACACTGGCTGTTGCCGCCGGTCACCAGCTGGTATGCCCGGAATGCGGCGCCAGATTCTATGCGCCTTCCGCAGAGGAACTGGCCTTCAACAGCCAGGGGGCATGCAAAACCTGCGGCGGAACTGGCGTGGTCCGCACGGTGGACCGGGCATCCCTGGTGCCGGACGAATCTCTTTCTATTGACGAAGGCGCCGTAGCTCCCTGGAATTCTCTGATGTGGTCCCTGATGACAGACGTCTGCCGGGCCATGGGCGTTCGCACGAATGTTCCGTTTTGCGAACTTTCCGAGAAGGAAAAAGCGATTGTCTACGACGGACCGGCCGAGAAAAAACATATTCTCTACAAAGCAAAAAAATCCAACCAGGCAGGCGAGTTGGATTTCACTTATTACAACGCAGTTTATACCGTTGAAAACGCGCTCTCTAAAGTAAAAGACGAAAAGGGCATGAAACGTGTGGAAAAATTTCTGAAGCAGGAAACCTGTCCGGAATGCGGCGGCACACGGCTGTGTCCGGAAGCACGCCTCCCCAGGCTGCGGGGTATTTCCCTGGACGAAGCCTGCAAAATGACGCTGTCACAGCTGACCGGATGGGTTGACGGCGTACCCGCGTCTCTGCCGGAGGAAATGCGCCCAATGGCGGACAGCATCTGCGAATCTTTTCAGACGGCAGCACGGCGTCTGCTGGAGCTTGGACTGGGATATCTCACGCTGGACCGGGCGTCCGCCACCCTTTCCACCGGTGAACGTCAGCGGATGCAGCTTGCCCGGGCAGTGCGCAACCGGACCACCGGGGTTCTGTATGTGCTGGATGAACCCTCCATCGGACTTCACCCTTCCAATATTTCCGGTTTGACCGGTGTTATGCGGGATTTGATTGCTGACGGAAATTCTGTAGTCCTCGTAGATCATGACGTACAGATTCTTTCCTCGGCAGACTGGATTGTTGAGATGGGACCCGGCGCTGGCTCGGAAGGCGGACAGGTTCTTGCGGAAGGAACGACTGCCGCTTTGGCAGCGAATCCTGCTTCCCTCATTGGCCCGTTTCTGTCTGGCGCTGCGGCTATCCACATGCGCCGCCGCGCATCAACAGAGGAAATGTTCTCAGACGGAGTTATCCGTCTTTCCACCGCTCCGCTGCACACGGTGCATGCGCTGGAAACCGCCATCCCCAAAGGACGGCTTACGGTCGTCACAGGCGTCTCCGGTTCCGGCAAGACCACGCTTGTCCTGGAGAGCCTGGTCCCCGCCCTGGAAGCATCCATCGCCGGAAAGAAGCTTCCCCCACACATCCGCTCAGTGGAAGCTCCCGGCATCCGCCAGGTAAAGCTTATCGACGCCACGCCCATTGGCATCAATATCCGTTCCACCGTCGCCACCTATGCCAACGTTCACGATGAACTGCGCAAGCTTTTCGCTAAAACTCCGGCCGCAAAGCAGGCTGGCTGCAAAGCCGGCGACTTTTCCTATAACACCGGCCGGCTGCGCTGTCCCGTCTGCGATGGAACCGGTGTGATCAGTCTGGATGTACAATTCCTTCCGGATGTGGAAATCCCCTGCCCGGAATGCCGCGGAACAAGGTACAGCAAGGAAGCCGGCGCAATAAAAATGGCTGTGCCATGCGGACAGATCTACTCTTTGCCCGAACTTATGGCTATGGATGTCTCCCACGCGGTAAAGGCCTGCGAAGGCATGAAGACCGTGCAGCAGCGGCTGAAGGTTCTCCAGGACCTGGGCCTGGGGTACCTGACGCTTGGCGAAGAAACGCCAAGTCTTTCCGGCGGCGAGGCCCAGCGGCTGAAACTTGCCAGCGAGATGGGGAAGGCTCAGTCGGATTCTGTGTTTATTTTTGACGAACCTACCATTGGCCTACATCCTCTGGACGTACAAACGCTGCTCGGCGTGTTCCAGACGTTACTGGAACTTGGCGCGACAGTGATCGTTATTGAACATGACCTGGATGTCATCCGCAACGCCGACTATCTCATCGACATGGGCCCGGGCGGCGGCACGGAAGGTGGCAGGATTGTCGCATCGGGAACACCGGAGACGATCAGAAATTGCCCGCAAAGCTATACTGGAAAATATCTCTGAAAAGTCAGATGCCTCGCTGCAGAGCAGCGGAGCATCTGGACTACGCTTCGATCGGAGCTTAACGTGTGCCACCGGCACACAGCACCGCCAAATATCCACCAAACACAAGGGGAATTGCCGCTGGCGGGCAAGAGAAGGCAGCCTGACTGTGACTGCTTGGCGTGTTACTCGCGGAAGGCAACACTCAATCCGCACATCGGAACCGTTACACGCTGCGCAACGTCAAAAACCCGGAAAGAATCTCCGTTCCCATGGATTCTCTCCGGGTTCATTCCCGCGAATACCAGCTGAAGCGAAGCAGAAAACGAAACTCCCGCTGCTCTGCAGTGTAACAGTTCAGCTACGCTGAACTGTTACTATTAAAGTTTTTTCATAAGAATACCTTTGTCTGTTTCAGAAACTCCCATAGCAGTCAATGCTTGCTCTGCCGTCCAGCCTAAATTTTTCATCAGGTTACGAAGCGTTTTTAGCAGTTCTTCAACAGCGGCTTCTTTTCTCATCTCCTCCATAGCGCGGCACATAGTTTCCACCCCTTTCGCATCTTCTTTAAAGTAGCGTACTCGATCAGCTAAAATTTTATAATGCATATCTTTCGCATCCGTACAGGAAAAATCATGCATCAGTCTGCCAAGTTCCGTTTCATCTTTTATCTGGGAAT
>JAGHIA010000044.1 GCA_017887445.1 Fusicatenibacter sp. | reverse complement strand
GGTAACGGATTCTGAAGTAAAAAATGTATTCATATCAAGTCTCCTTTTCTGATTTTTTCGATGGCAGAGCTGCTGATTCCCATTCCAAAAGCACCCGGGCCTATTCCTGCATAGCTGTGATCAGCAGCTTTTGACAGTGTTTTGTGCCCCGGACCTTTGCGTATACGTCCAGCCGCTCACCGCGGATCACCAGCAGCGGTTTGATATTCAGCACCGTACCCAGCGCGGCCCCAGCCCCTGTTACCCGGCCGCTGGCTTTTAAGTATTCCAACGTATTTACACCCACATAAATCAGGGAATCACAAGCGGTTTTCTCCAGGATTTCCCGGATCTGTCCGGCAGTATATCCCGCCTCCCGCAGCGAAAGGGCATCCAGCACAGCGTGACGCTGGGTAACGGAAATCCTGTGGTTATCCACTACCTGAACTCTGCCCTCATACTCCTGCGCCAACCCTAAAGCTGTTTCACAGGAACCGCTCATTCCGCTGGACATTGGGATATATACTGTTCCCTTGTCTCTCATTTAATAAGTGCGCTTCCGCTCGTCCTCCGCCTTATGCGCAAGCTCCGGTTTCCGCTCCAGGGATTCCTTCCAGAGCTTATCCGCAGTATCCTTCCAGTTCTTCGCATAATCACAAGTCTTGGCGCAGAGATGCTCCACACTTTCCGGGCTCATGGGATCGGTGGAATGAGCGCCAGTTTTCCTTACCATTTCTTCAATGCACTGCGGATTTTCCAGCATAGGACAGGGGCGCAGCATATTGTCGTTAAACGGCATATTATCATGATACGCCATAAAGATAGGGCTTTTCAGCGCCTCCAAAAGCGTACATTCCCGGATATTCGCATTGGAATAATGGATAAACACGCAGGGGTCCACATCACCGTTTGCATTGATATGCAGGTACCGTTTCCCACCGGCGATGCAACCGCCCACAAATTCAGCGTCATTCTGGAAATCCATAGCGAACAGCGGACGGGTCGCGCGAAGTTCCCGAATGCGATGATAGACATACTCCCTCTGCTCCGGATTCGGTAAAAGCTCCGGTACCGCATCATTTCCTACAGGCATATAGTGGAAATACCAGATAAAATAGGCGCCCTTGTCGATCAGGCTCTGATAGTATTCATAGGAAGTGATGGACTTGTAGTTGGCGCTGGTATAGCAGGAGGAAATCCCGTACAGCAGCTTCTTCTTATGAAGCAATTCCATCGCATGGGTGGCCTTGCCGAAGACACCGCTGCCCCGCCGGCCATCCGTAGCCGTCTCGTCGCCTTCCAGAGAGATGGCCGGCACAAAGTTTTTCACCCGCAGCATCTCATCTGCAAACTTCTCATCGATCAGCGTGCCATTGGTAAAAGCCAGGAAGACACAGTCATTGTGTTTTTCACAGAGCCTGATCAGATCCGCCTTGCGCACCAACGGCTCACCGCCGGTGTAAATATACATGTAGACGCCCAGTTCTTTCCCCTGCCGGATAATACTGTCAATCTCATCGAAGGTCAGGTTCAGCTTGTTTCCATACTCAGCCGCCCAGCAGCCGGTGCAGTGCAGGTTACAGGCCGAAGTGGGGTCGAGGAGGATCGCCCAGGGGATATTGCAGTTGTATTTCTTTCGTTTTTCTTCCTGGATCGGCCAGCCAATCAGATTTGCGTTGATAAAGAAATTCACCGCGATTGTAGTTAAAACATCATGATCCACATCATGAATCATATGCCGGATGAAGGAATAATATGGATCCTCCGGATTTTCAATCGCATGACGAATCACTGTCCGCTGGCTCTCAAATTCTCCCTTGCAGAATTTGTCCGCCCAATCCATCATGATCCGCATATTCTTTTCAGGATCTTTGTAAAGGTATTTCATGGCCTGCTCGATTCCAAATTTCTTCAGTGTTGCATTTGCGTTCATATGTATTCATTCTCCTTCTCTTAGAGTGTGTTTGAAAATTGCTTTCTGCAAGATGTACGTCACAGTTTGTGGGGAACTTGTTCCGAAATCAGGAGGCCTAGCGGGCTACGCTGACTGATTTCGGGGCAAATTCCACGCAAAGTGGGGCGTGCAGATTGCAGGAATGAATTTTCAAACACACTCAAGTATGATGGCCGCTGCGGATGAGGATTTCACACGCCTGTACACTGCCCGGAAATCCTTACCTTTCGGTCTGTTTGTATTATACGGTTCCCGAAAAAAAGCTTCTATGGGCAAAAAAAGCGGTTTCCCCTAAAATAGGAGAAACCGACGAAATTCATCAAATTTTGCGCAAAATCCAATTTTTGTCCTAAAATGACGTTATAGAACCAGGCTGCTCAGCAAACATACTACAAAAAGAATGCTGCAATTCCTTATTTTTCTTCCTCTGTTTCCGTCTCGGTCATATATCTCCAGACTTCCCGAAATATCTGATAAATACTGTCAACATTTTCATCCACGTCCGCTTTCATATGACCCCATACGAACTTCAAGAAAAGTCCTAAGAACGCATAGCAATAAAACTCTGCTATCCGTCGTACTTTTTCTTCGGTCAGATTCGGAATAGCTGCCGCACGCTTTGTGACCCCTTCGTAAAACCATGTTTCTACTGAGTTAAAAACATAATTTTCCACTCGTTCCCGGGAAATCGAACGAAAAATATGCTGCACCCGCTCCGGTTCCTTTTGAATATTATGTAAAAGAATTTTGAATTGACCATCCCAATTTTCTATATACTTTGTTTCCTGAAAATACTTTTTTTTCTGTTCATCCAGCCATTCATCCAATAGGTCATAAATATCCTGGAAATGATAATAGAACGTATTGGAACTGATTTCGCATCTGGCAACAAGGGCAGATACAGTAATTTTCTCAAATGGCATCTCCATCAGCATCTCATCAAATGTCTGCAAAATTGCCTTATGTGTGTAATTCGCCATAGATAAACTCCTTGTTCTTATAAACTTTTTCTCTCCCAGGCGAGAATACAGTTTTATTTCTTTTCAAATCTTCTTCCCAATCTGCCTTCTTGTTTTTTAACATGAACCAGACAGCCGTGCTGAAACACTTACCATGATTTCAACATGCACTGGAACTGCTGCTCTTCTGGGCCCGCGCCAGCTCCTTCATCTCCCTGGCGTTGGCCGTCACCGACTCGGTGATCTTGGCGCCGCCGAGCATCCGCGCCAGCTCCAGCACCGAAGCCTCGTCGTCCAGCGCATGGATCCTGGTCACCGTATCCTGGTGTTCCACCTGCTTGGTGATCTCAAAGTGACGGTCGGCCATGGCCGCGATCTGCGGCAGATGGGTGATGCACAGGATCTGGTGGCGCCGGCCGATCCTTGCCATTTTCTCTGACACCATCTGCGCCGTTCTGCCGCTGATTCCCGTGTCGATCTCGTCAAAGATCAGCGTCTCCGTCTCGTCTCTGTCTGCCAGGATTGTCTTGATGGCCAGCATGATCCGGGACAGCTCACCTCCCGACACGACCTTCGCCAGAGGCCGCAGCGGCTCGCCCGGGTTGGCGGAGATTCGAAACTCCACAAGATCGCAGCCATGCTCCGTATACTGGGTCCGCTCAAAACAGATCTCAAATTCCACATGAAGGAAGTTCAGGTCGCACAGTCCCTGAGCAATGCAAAGGGACAGACGGCCGGCATATTTCTTCCGCAGCGTGGACAGCTCCAGCGAACAGGTTTCCAGGATCTCTCTGGCCTGCTCCTCTTCTTTCTGAAGCTTCTCCTTCTGCTCCTCAAAATGCTGCATCCGCTCCAGCTTTTCCTGCTGCTCCTCACGGTAGCGATGAATCGCAGCCACCGAATCGCCGTATTTCGCTTTCAGGCGGTTGATCTCATCCAGCCGCTTTTCTGTCTCAAAAAATTCCTCCTCGGAAAAGGAAAATTCATCCATATATCCGGCCAGTTCCCGGTTAAAATCGCTGAGCAGGTCGTCGATGGTCACAAGGGATTCGTGCATCTGGCGCAGACTTTCGTCCAATCCGGCCACGAAACCAAGCTCCCGCACCGCCCGGCCCACCTGCTCGCCGGCGCTTTGTCCTCCGCCTTCGCCGGTCATCGCCTGCACCGCAGACAGCGCCTCCAGGATTTTTCTTCCGTTGGCCATCCTGCGGTAGGCCTGCTCCAGGGCCTCGTCCTCTCCTTCCTTCAGCTGCGCGCCGGTAATCTCCCCGATCTCAAACTCCAGAAAGGAAATCTCCCGCATTCTGGCATCCTCGTCCAGCTCGAATTCCTTCAGCTGGGCCCGCAGTTTCTTCCAGCGGCGGAAGGCGTCCTCGACACGGGCGCGCACAGGCTCGATTTTTTCCTTCCCGTACGCATCCAGAATCTCCAGCTGCCGGTCCGGGTACAGCAGCGACTGATGTTCATGCTGCCCGTGGATATCCAGAAGCAGCGACGCGATCTTCCGCACCTGCGCCGCCGTGCAGGTTTCCCCGTTGATCTTGCTGATGCTGCGGCTTCCGGTGATCTTCCGCACGATCAGCACCTGGCCGTGCATGGATTCAATCTCCATCTCCTTCAGCAGTTCTTCCACCTTCGGGTTCTCTGTCTCAAAGACCAGTTCCACCAGCGCGGAGGATTCGCCCTCCCGCAGCATATCCCTGGACAGCTTTTTCCCCAGCGCCAGATTGATCGAACCGATGAGGATCGATTTTCCCGCGCCGGTCTCGCCGGTAAGGATATTCAGTCCCGGACTGAATTCCACCTCCGCCTCCTGAATCAGCGCAAGGTTTTTTACATGTAAGCTTGAAAGCATCTTTTCTCCTTCCATGGCGCGCTTACTGCGCCAATAATGGTAGATTTGGAAGTTTGTAACAGTTCAGCCTTGCTGAACTATTACACGCTTCGCGATGCACATAAACTGCATTTCATGCAGTTTCGCGCTGCAGGCCTCGGGTTTTCGCGCATTCTGCGCGAAAACACCTCGCGGGATAGTGGCAGACTGAACTGTTACGGAAGTTTACTTCCAAACTTCTCCTCTCTTGGCAATCCTACGGTTCCTCTGTGTCCACATGATCGAGGATTTTTTTCAGGCGTTCCAGGATCAGAAGCGCCGCGTCGTCGTCCCTGGTCACACACATGATCACATCGTCGCCGGCAATACAACCGACGATCTCCTGCCAGCTGAGTTCGTCCAGTACCTTGGCCGCAGCCATGGCCATGCCCGATACGGTCTTGACCACCAGGATATTCCTTGCCACATCCCCCGAAACAAAGGCTTCCTTCAGCACCCGCACATACCGCGCCCCCATCTCCGGCGCAGTGTTCTGCAGCACCGCGTAGCGGAACCCTCCGTTCTCTCTGGGAACCTTGGTCAGCTTCAGCTGACGGATATCCCTGGAAACCGTGGCCTGCGTCACCGCGAACCCGGTCTCCTCCAGCCGCTGGGCCAGTTCCTCCTGTGTCTCTATATCATACTGACTGATCAGTTTTAATATCTGTGCATGTCTTGCAATCTTCATCCGATTTCCTCCCCGAACCTGTCCGATGTTACTGCCGTTAGTCTCTCACAGCTGCTTTCGTGCAAGCATTCCGCCACTGTTCCTTTCTACCGTCCATCGCAAAGCGAATTTTTGCAGCAACAAGCCGGCCGGCCATACAGTTATATTCCGTCATATATTATTCGCCATTTTTCTCCGCAGCGTCTCCAGAAAACTGATCCTGCTGACTTTCACCAGCCGGGTGTCTTTCCTGGATTTTTTGATCTCGATACGGTCTCCGGTGAGCATGGGAACGCCGGTGTCGCCGTCAAAAAACGCCATGCCGTGCTCCACGCCCCCGTCCCGGGCCGGCCCCAGCTCCACATGGATCACATCATGCGCCGGAAAAATAATGCTCCGGGTGTTCAGCGTGTGCGGCGCAAGGGGCGTCATCAGAAGCATGGCCGCCTCCGGAGAAACCACCGGGCCGCCTGCCGACAGACTATAGCCGGTGGAGCCGGTGGGCGTGGAAATGATAATGCCGTCCGCCCGGTAGGAATTGAGAAATTCCCCGTTGACATAGTTTTTGAACTCCACGACCCTCAGGCCGCCCTGCCTGCCAAGAACGATATCGTTCAGCGCGATATCCTCGGCGATCTTCTTTCCTTTCCGGTAAATACTCCCGGTCAGCATCATCCGCCGCTGCAGCACATACTCCCCGGCCAGGAGATGATCCAGCGCCGGCACGATGGAGCGGCTGTCGATATCCGCCAGATATCCCAGCGTACCAAGATTGATGCCCAGCAGCGGAATCTGCCGGTCCACCACATCCCTGGCCGCCTGCAGCAGCGTCCCATCGCCGCCCAGCACGATCACGCAGTCGATATTCTCAGGAATCAGCGACGGATCCGTATAGTGAAAGCTTTCCTCGCCGCCCGGCCGTCGGACCAGTTCCTTGTCCATCCCCGCGCAGGAACGGATCTGCGGAGAAAAAAAGCATTGCTTGCCGTGCTCCTGCAGATACCGCGCCACCTGCCTGGTCACGGCAAACGCTCTGTCCTTGGTCTGATTGGCGATCAGATAAAAACGTTCCATGGTTCTCTCCATATGTTCAGCGGCATTTCCTGCCGCGCTTATCGGTCCAATGCCTCGTGGGCCCTGCGGACAATTTCCTCAGGCTCCACCGGAAGTTCCTGCTCGAAAGTTCCCTCCGGCAGCTTCACCAGATGCGTCAGATACTCAATATTTCCCTCCGGTCCCTTGATCGGGGAAAACTCCAGATGACGCACGCCAAAGGAAATGCTCCTGGCATAATCCAGCACCTGCCGGATCACCTCCAGGTGTACCGCCGGGTCCCGTACCACGCCTTTTTTCCCTACCTTCTCCCGGCCTGCCTCAAACTGCGGCTTAATCAGCGCCGTCATCTGCGCTCCCTCCGCCATCAGCTGCCGCACCGGCAGGAGAACCTTGGTCAGCGAGATAAAGGATACGTCGATGGACACAAACTGCACCGGCTCACCGATATCTTCCGGCGTCACATAGCGGATATTTGTCCGCTCCATGCAGACCACCCGCTCGTCATTGCGCAGCTTCCAGTCCAGCTGCCCATGTCCCACATCCACCGCGTAAACCTTCGCCGCGCCGTTCTGCAGCATACAGTCCGTAAAGCCGCCGGTGGACGCGCCTACATCCATACATACCTTTCCCGCCAGTTCCAGGCCAAAATGCGTCATGGCCTTCTCCAGCTTCAGGCCGCCCCTGCTCACATAGGGAAGCGGCCGCCCCTTCTGGGTGATCGTGACCGTGTCCGGAAACATGGAACCGGCCTTATCCTCCCGTTCCCCGTCCACGAGGATCTCGCCGGCCATGATCATGGCTTTCGCCTTCTCCCTGGAAGCGGCCATTCCCCGCTGTACCAGCAGTACGTCCAAACGTTCTTTCATCTGTTCTGCTCCAATCTGTCATATCGTATTTTTCCTGCGGAATGAATTTTCAAACACGCTCTAAGATTTTCTCTGCCACACTTTGGGCGTCGATCCCCGTCTCCCGCATCTGGGAGGATACGCTGCCCTGGTGAATGAACCGGTTGGGCAGGGCGATGATCTGTACCCGCGCCGGAAGTTCTTCCTCCATGGCGAAGGCCGCCACCTGCTCGCCGAAGCCTCCGCTGCGCACATTTTCCTCCATGGTCACCAGCAGATCGTGGCTCTTTGCCAGCTCCCTCACCAGTTCCATGTCAAAGGGTTTCACAAACCGCATATTGACCAGCGTCACAGAAAGCCCCTGCTCCTGCAGCAGTTCTCTCACCTGTACCGCTGTCTTCACCATATTTCCCACAGCAAGGAGGGCCACCTTTTCTCCCTGCTCCAGCACCTCCGCCCTGCCATAGCGCAGAGGCTCCCGGTGTTCCTCCAGTCCGGTGTAAGCCTCCCCGCGGGGATAGCGAAGGGCGATGGGTCCGTCAAAATGCACCGCGAACTTCATCATATCCGACAGCTCCCAGAGATTCTTCGGCGCCATCACCGTCATATTGGGCATGGAATTCAGGTAAGACAGATCGAAGATTCCGTGGTGGGTCTCCCCGTCCGACCCTACCAGTCCGGCCCGGTCAATGGCAAACACCACATGCAGATTCTGCATACACACATCGTGCAGCATCTGGTCGTAGGCTCTCTGCAGGAACGAAGAATAGATCGCCACCACCGGAACCATTCCGCCAAGGGCCAGGGCCGCCGCAAAGGTCACCGCGTGTTCCTCGGCGATGCCAACGTCGAAACACCGGTCGGGGAACATGTTGGCAAAACGCTTCAGTCCCACGCCCGTGGGCATGGCCGCAGTCACCGCCGCCACCGACGGCTCACGGTCGCCCATCTTGCGCATGACCGTAGAAAAAATGTCCGTATACGTCGGGCCGCTTTTGGTCAGCGGAAGGCCTGTCTCAATCTCAAAAGGCCCCGCCCCGTGGAACCTGGCCGGATGGCGCAGCGCCGGCTCGTACCCCTGCCCCTTCCGGGTCAGCACATGGACGAGGATCGGGCCCTCAAAACGCTTCGCCTCCTGGAAGATCCGTACCAGCTGAGGGATATCGTGGCCATCCACCGGCCCTAAGTAGGTAATACCCATGTTTTCGAAAAGCATGCCCGGAATCACGATCTGCTTGATGCTGCTCTTGGTCTTCCGCACCGCGTCCACCATGCCCGGACCGATCTTCGGGATCTTTTCCAGGGCACGGGTCACGCCCATCTTCAGCTCCGTGTAGGAAGCCGCCGTGCGGATCCCGCCAAGGTAGGTGGAAATACCGCCTACATTCTTTGAGATGGACATTTCATTGTCGTTGAGGACAATGATGAAATTGGTTTTCAGCTCTGCCGCGTTGTTCAGCGCCTCGTAGGCCATACCTCCGGTCAGCGCCCCGTCTCCGATGATGGAGACCACCGAATAGTTCTCTTTTTTCAGCTCCCGCGCCCGCACATAGCCGACGCCTGCCGAGATAGACGTGGAACTGTGTCCTGTGTCAAACACGTCGCAGTCGCTCTCGGAACGCTTTGGAAAACCGCTCAGTCCCCCTTCCTGGCGGAGACTGTCAAAGGCATCCTTCCGGCCGGTGAGGATCTTGTGGGTATAGGACTGGTGTCCCACGTCCCAGATCAGCTTGTCCCCGGGCAGTTCAAAGACCCGGTGCAGCGCGATGGTAAGCTCCACGACGCCAAGGTTGGAGGCCAGATGGCCGCCGGTGCGGCTCATGGTCTCCACCAGAAACTTCCGGATTTCCCCGGCCAGCTCCGGCAGCTGCTCCGCCGGCAGCTTTCTGACGTCGCCAGGTTTCGTTATCTTTTCTAACATAAAATCATTTCCCTTCGAAATGCTCTTATTTTGTAACAACAGTTTTGCAAAGCAACGCTGTTCCCTTATTTTTTTACACTATTTCTTCCTGGAGGCCAGCCACAGCAGCAGCTGTTCAAGAAACTCATGCTCTCCCGGGATCTGCGCGATCAGCTCCCCTGCCTGTTTGGTGTATGTGTCAACTGCCTGTCCCGCGCCGTCCACGCCCAACAGCGTAACATAGGTCGTCTTTTCGTTCTTTTCGTCGCTTCCCGCCGGTTTGCCCAGTTCCTCCGTGGTTCCCGTGGCGTCCAGGATATCGTCCCGGATCTGGAACGCAAGGCCGGTGTATCTGGCCGCCAGCTCCGCAAGCCGCACCTGCCGCTCATCGGCGCCCGCAAGCACAGCGCCGATCATCATCGGCGCCTCGATGAGCGCGGAGGTTTTGTTCTCATAAATGTAGTCCAGCATGGTCCGGTCCACGTCCATGCGATGATGCTTCTCGTTCATCACATCCACACTCTGACCGCCCAGCATTCCGTATGCGCCTGTCTTGTGAGCCAGGATCTCCAGGGCCTTCGCCACCCGGCCCGGCTCCCCGCCGTAAGCGAAAGCTTTCAGCGCCGTCTCGTAGGCGTAGTTTAAGAGGGCGTCGCCGCTTAAAATGCCCAGGGCCTCGCCGTAGACCGCATGGTTCGTCTTCTTTCCGCGGCGATACTGGTCATTGTCAATGGCCGGCAGGTCGTCGTGGATCAGCGAGTGGGTGTGTATCATCTCAATGGCCGCCATAAACGGCTCCACAACCTTCGACGTGCCGCCAAACACCCGGTAAGTCTCCTGCATCAGCAGCGGTCGCAGCCGCTTGCCGCCGGAGCGCATGCTGTAGTTCATGGCCTCCAGCAAAAGGCTGGGAAAGCCTTCCTCCCGCGGGAGAAAGCCCAGCACCACCTGTTCCGCACAGGCAGTCTTTTCCTTCAGTAATTCGTTAAATTCCAAACTCTGTAATGGTTCCATCCTGATTTATCTGGAGCATCTTTTTCTCCACCGTGTCAATTCTGGCACTGCATTCTTTCAGAAGCTCCATCCCTTCCTTATAGACCCGGAACGAATCTTCCAGGCTGATCTCACTGTTCTCAAGTTCCGCGATCTTCTGGTCCAGCAGCGCGAAATTTTCTTCCAGCGTGCGCTCTTTTGCGGCCGCGGTTTCCTGTGCTGTTCTGTTTTCTTCCATGGTCATGCCAGTCCCTTTCCTCTCGTTCCCTTTCTTTACAAGCAACGATTCAGCCAGCTGAATCGCTACCCCCTACAACAATTCATCCAGCTGAACGGCAGCCTTTTGTAACAGTTCAGCTTTTCACTATCCCGCGAGGTGTTTTCGCACAGAATGTGCGAAAATCCCGAGGCCTGCAGCGCGAAACTGCATGAAATGCAGTTTCTGTGCATCGCGAAGCGTGTAATAGTTCAGTAAGGCAGAACTATTACTGTCTTTTCTTTCACTTCCGCCTCAATGATTCCGTCTGTCACCTGAATGTGCAGACGGTCGCCTTCCTGGACCTGGCCGATAGACGTTACCGGCCGTCCCTCCTGATCCTCCACATAGGAATATCCCTGGTTCAGCTTGCCCAGCGGGGAAAGGCCCTGCATCTGGCGGATGTACAATTCCAGACGGTGCCGCCGTTCCCGCAGGATTGCCTCCATGGCCTCCTGCAGCCTGCGCTCCGCGTCCGCCATGCGCTCCTTCTGCTTCTCCAGTTTCCGCGCCGGACTCAGGTAGCGGAAACGGGTCTGGTAGCTTTCCAGCCGCTGCCTTTCCCTCTGCACCTGCGTCTGCAGCGAGTAGTTCATCCTCCGCCGGCACTGGCCCAGCTGCTGCAGGATCCCGCGGATATCTGTCACCGCCAGCTCCGCCGCTGCGGAAGGGGTCGGCGCCCGCAGATCCGCCACATAGTCGGCAATGGTCGTGTCTGTCTCGTGGCCCACCGCGGAGATGACCGGTGTCCGGCAGTTGAAGATTGCCCGCGCCACCGCTTCCTCGTTGAAGGCCCACAGATCCTCGATGGAGCCGCCGCCTCTGCCCACAATCAGCACATCCAGATGCAGCTTATCCAGTGTCTCGATGCCCCGGACAATGCTCTCCACCGCACCCTCGCCCTGCACCAGCGCCGGGCAGAGTACAATCTGTACATAAGGATTCCGGCGGTAGGCCACGTTGCGGATGTCCTGGATCACCGCGCCGGTGGGCGCAGTGACAACTCCCAGCCGCTTCACATAAAACGGAACCGGCTGCTTGTATTCCGGGGCAAACATGCCCATCTCCTCCAGCTCCTTTTTCAGAGCCAGAAAACGCTCGTAGAGAAGGCCCGCGCCTTCCAGACTGATTTCCTTTGCGTAAAGCTGATATTTGCCGTCCCGCTCATAGACATTGACGCTTCCGCCGACAATGACCTTGTCGCCGTCCTTCATCCGGAACGCCAGACCCCTGCGCTGTCCTGCAAACATCACACAGGCAATGGTGCCGGAAGCATCCTTTAAAGAAAAGTAAAGATGACCGGAGGTGTGGTATTTGCAGTTGCTCACCTCACCCCGGACATAGATCCTGCTCAGCATGAAATCCTGAGCAAACATATCTTTGATATAGCTGTTGACCTGGCTTACGGAATAAATGCTCTGACGGGAACTACGCATCGGCTTTTTTCGCCAGTTTTCCCAGAATGCCGTTGATGAACGAGGAGGACTCGTCGGTGCCGAACTTCTTTGCCAGCTCCACGGCCTCGTTGATGGCCACGCTCACCGGCACATCCTCGTCGAAAAGCATCTCATAAACCGCCAGCCGCAGGATCGCCAGGTCTACCTTTCCCATGCGGCTGGTCTTCCACCCTTCTGAGGTGTCGTTGAGCATCTGGTCGATCTGGGCCAGATGTTCTTTTGTCTTTGTATATTTTTCCTCGATATATGCCTGGTCCTTTGCCTCGGGGACAATGTCCTGTCCCTCAAAGTACAAGCGGATCTGGTTCTCCATCTCATCCTCGCCGTTAAATCCGGAAAGATAGAGCAGTTTAAAAACGTTTTCCCTCAGCTGACTTCTGTTCATTCTTCCTATCATCCTCTCCCTGTTTCTTTTTTGAATGGTCTGGCTGCGCCAAATGATCCTCTCTTACAGTTCGTCAAATACCACCGGGATCTGTCTGCGGAATTCCTCCAGCACCATACCGGCAATCTCACGGATCTGCGGATGGGCCGATCCGGCCGTGCGCAGACGGAAGAAATGTCTCCACTCTCTCAGGTTCATGGTCACCACGATCTCTGTTTTCAGACTGTTGGGCAGAACGCTCCTCGCCTCCTGGGCAGACGCGCCAAGGCCGATCAGCTTCATGTACTGGTCCTCGCACTGCTGCATCGCAGCCTTCCACACCGCGTAGGCCTCCGAGTCCTCTTTCCAGAACACCGGCTTGATAAAGGTCAGCTCATTGCCGAACTTGTCTTTCTGATAATTGCAGTATCTGGTGCTTTCCTGGCTGTAGCTGGCGACACGGTGACGGACGATCTCGTGGGTCACGCCGCGGTCGCATACCATTTTTACGGAAATCTTCTCGTGCTCGATCACGGATTCGTGCCCGCGCTTCAGGATGTTTCTCACAAATTTCTTCGCGGAATCCTCTGTGATCAGATCCTCGCTCTTATAGCAGACCCGGCCGATACGCTCGATCTTCTGCAGCATTTTCTTTCCGTCCAGTTCGTCCATGATCTCAAAATATGGTTCAATAATCCTCATCTCTAGTCCTTTCATAAAGAAAACCGCGAAAGGTCAGCCAATTTTCTCAACCATCCCCCGCGGTTTCAGCTTCTCTTATTTCGTCTGCTCCATATCTACGCCTGCGATCGCTACGTTTACGTCGGACACTTCCAGTCCCGTCATGTTTTCAATCGCAGCTTTTACTTTTTCCTGCACCGTCTGGCTGGTTTCCGGGATGCCGTAGCCGTATTTGATGTTCAAAGCCAGGTCCACGCAGACAACGCCTTCCAGCACGTCAACCTTCACGCCTTTGGAAAGGTTTTTCATACCCAGCTTGCCCACCAGCTCGTTGGTGATATTTCCCGCCATGGAGGCCACACCTTCCACTTCCGTAGCGGCAAGGCCGGCGATGATCGCAACCACTTCGTCGGCAATCTGAACAGTTCCGATGCCCGCATCGTCATATATCGTATAAGCGTCTCTCTTTTGGTTCTTTGTATCTGCCATTTCGAAACCTCCTTCGGCTAAACTTTCTATTATTATACCAAACCTTCCACAAAATGAAAAGCGTTTTTTGCATCCGGCGTCGCCGCCAGTCCGCCTTCTCCGGTTTCCTTTAAGGACGGGTGCATCTGCTCGCCTACCTGGCGCATGGCGTCGATGACCTGGTCCGGCGAGATACGGCTCTCAATACCCGCCAGAGACATGTCCGCCGCCGACAGGGCGTTGACCGCGCCGATGACGTTTCGTTTCACACAGGGCACTTCCACCAGGCCGCCCACCGGGTCGCAGACAAGGCCCAGGAGGTTTTTTAAGGCCATTGCCGCCGCGTGTGAGATCTGGGAGGCGTTTCCATGGTTCAGGGCCGTCAAAGCGCCTGCCGCCATGGCGCTGGCAGACCCGATCTCCGCCTGGCAGCCGCCTAAGGCTCCCGCAATAAACGCGCGGCTGGCGATCACCTGACCGATGCCCGCCGCCACATAGAGGGCGTCCACGATTTCCTCATCCGGGGTATGGTATTCCTGCTGGTAATTGACCAGCACCGCAGGAAGGACGCCGCAGGCTCCCGCCGTAGGCGCGGCGACGATGCGCTTCATGCAGGCGTTGGACTCGCCCATTTCCAGAGCGGAAGCGATCACTTTTCCCGTGAAGTCTCCGCAGAGGGACCGTCCTTTCTGCAGATACTCCCGCATCTGGCTGCCTGCGCCGCCCACCAGTCCGCTGTTGGAGCGCAGCGCTGGGTCGTAGCCTGCCGCCGCTTCCTTCATGGCGTTCCAGAGGTTTTCCATGGCGGCGCGGGACTGCTCCCGGGTGGCGCCTCTTTCGTTTAAGTCGTCCAGCAGCACTGCCTCCTGGAAGGAGATCTGCTCCTCCCGGCAGCGTTCTTCAATCTCCGCCAGTGATCTATAAGCCATTGTTTTCTTCTCCTTTTGCCGCGTTGATGTAGGTGACTTTCTTGATTCCCTCCTGCCGTTTCAGCCATTCCAGCATTTCCTTTGGAATTTCCTTGTCCGCCTCGATGACCATGACGGCGATCCCGCCTCTCCGGTCCCGGTACAGGGACATATTGGCAATGTTGATATTGCTCTCAAACAGCATGGAAGTAACCTTGGCCACGTGGCCGGGCTGGTCGATGTTGTGAACGATCAGCGTGGGCATCTCGCAGGTGCAGTTGACCTCGATGCCATCCAGCCGGTTGATCATGATCCTGCCGCCGCCCAGAGAACTGGCCTGCACCTCCAGAGTTCTGCCGGAGACGCCTTCCACCTTCAAAAGCGCAGTGTTGGGATGGGCGCCGGAAAGGCTGGCCTCCTCAATGGAAAACTCCATATTCTCCCGCCTGGCCTCGTCAAAGCTGCCGGGGATCCGGGTGTCGTCCGGCTCCATGCCCAGCAGTCCCGCCACCAGGGCCCGGTCGGTTCCGTGGCCTTTTCCGGTGGCCGCAAAGGATCCGTACATGCCGATTCTGGCCGTCTTAACCTTTTCCCCCAGAAGTCTTCTGGTCACCAGGCCGATGCGCACGGCGCCGGCGGTGTGAGAACTGGAAGGGCCTACCATCACAGGCCCGAGGATATCAAAGATATTCATGAGTCTTCTTTCCTTTTATCTTAGTATTACGTGTGATGATTCAGCCAGCAATGTCAGGATGCCGCGGGCAAAAGCTGGCGCCCGCGGATGGGTTCTGAAAATTCACACATTTGCAGGAACCCTAAACCTCTTAGCTTTCAGAAATTTGCGTTGTGTCCCCCAAAAAAGCTGTTTGAGCC
>JAGHIA010000043.1 GCA_017887445.1 Fusicatenibacter sp. | reverse complement strand
TTTGTTTTGTCAACACTTTTTCCGCCTTTTTTTCTAAATAATGTATAAAGTACGGAAGCGGAGAAGGGAGCCTGGCGGGCGGCACAGGGCGGCGGGCGGCGCAAAACAGGGCAGGGAAAGGAAGGATGCAGCGCTTACGACTACAGGCGGACAGCCACGGCGGAGGTGTCCGCGGAGCACAAAACGGACACCCCCAAACGCCCGAGACAAAAAAACGCCCGTTTTGAGCGCCGCGAACACCTCCGCCGCGGCTGTCCGAATGTCGGAGTGAGCGCGCATCCTCCTTTCCCCGCCCCGTTTTGCGCCGCCCGCCGCCCTGTGCCGCCCGCCAGGCTCCCTTCTCCGCTTCCGTACTTTATACATTATTTAGAAAAAAAGGCGGAAAAAGTGTTGACAAAACAAATCCCTAGTGCTATCGTAAGAGCATAGATGTTAGCACTCCACTCAAACGAGTGCTAACAAACAAAACAGAAAGGAGCGCAAGGTATGGAATTGGATGAAAGAAAACGGAAAATACTAAAAGCTATCATCCAAACGTATCTGGAAACCGGCGAACCCGTAGGTTCAAGGACCATTTCCAAATACACCGATCTGAACCTGAGCTCCGCGACCATCCGCAACGAAATGTCAGATCTGGAAGAAATGGGATACATCCTGCAGCCGCACACATCCGCAGGGCGGATTCCATCGGACGAAGGCTATCGTCTGTACGTCGACGAGCTGATGAAGGAAAAAGAGCAGGAGATTGCAGACATCAAAAAAATGGTCATCGAGAGAACGAACCATATGGAAAAGACCCTGCAGCAGGTGGTACGTCTCCTGGCCTCCAAAACCAACTACGCGACGCTGATCACAGGCCCGGCGATGCACCATACAAAGGTCAAGTTCATCCAGCTTTCCAAAGTCAACGAGGAACAGCTTCTGGCAGTCATCGTGGTGGAAGGAAATCTGGTAAAGAACCAGATGATCGACCTGGACGAGGAGATTGACGACGAGCGGATCCTGAAGCTGAATCTACTGCTGAACACACAGCTGAACGGACTGACCATCGAGGAGATCAATCTGGGAATCATCCAGAAAATGAAGGAGCAGGCAGGTATCCACTCAGGCGTGATCAACAAAGTCGTGGACGCGGTTGCGGAAGCCATCGCGGTCAGCGACGAGGATGTTCCGGTGTACACCAGCGGAACCACCAATTTCTTCAAATATCCGGAGCTGAGCGACAGCAAAAGAGCGAGCGGGCTTATCTCCACATTTGAGGAAAAAGAGCGTCTGGTAAATCTTCTGAAGGATACGGCGTCCGAGGGAGACGGTGAGAATACAGGCATTCAGGTATATATTGGAAACGAGACCTCTCTGGAATCGCTGCGGGACTGCAGCGTGGTAACCGCCACTTACGATATGGGCGATGGAATGAGAGGGACCATCGGAATCGTAGGACCGAAACGAATGGATTACGAAAACGTCATGGACAATCTGAAAACACTCAAAACACAGCTTGACGACGTTTTCCGAACTTCCAGAAACGGTTCTCCGCCAGGGGTTGACGACACAGGCGGAAACTAGTACCCCTACAGATACACAGAAAGGTGGAATAAGGCGTTGACAGAAGAAAACAAAACATTAAATGAAACGGCAGAGACGTCAGGCAGAACCGCGAACGAAGCGGCGCAGGACGCAGAGAGCGGAATTCCCGCGGAAGAAATCCTGAAGGAAGCGGACGAGGCGGAGGCGGAAGCTGCCGCTGAGAAAAATGCAGCAAACCAGCAAAGCGCCGGCGAGTCCCAGGAAAATCCGTCCGCGCAGGAGGAGAAAGAGCCGCAGGCCAAAGAAAAACGGTTCTTCAAGAAAAAAGAGAAGAAAGATAAAAAAGATGAAAAAATCGAGGAGCTGACCGACCGGCTGACCCGTCAGCTGGCAGAGTTCGACAACTACCGGAAACGCACCGAGAAAGAAAAGGCAAGCATGTATATCATCGGCGCCAAGGATATCGTAGAGAAGATCCTTCCGGTGGTAGACAATTTTGAGCGCGGCCTGGCTACGGTGGAGCATCCGGAGGAAGACCCCTTTGCCGACGGCATGAACAAGATCTACAAGCAGCTGACCAAGACGCTGGAGGATATGGGCGTTACCGTCATCGAGGCCGTAGGAAAGGAATTCGACCCGAACCTGCACAACGCAGTGATGCATGTGGAGGACGAGAACGCCGGCGAGAACATCGTGGTGGAAGAATTCCAGAAAGGCTACAAATACAAAGACGTTGTGGTCCGCCACAGTATGGTAAAGGTAGCCAATTAGGGCCAGATGCCTGCCAGTAACGATTCCGCTGGCTGAATCATTATGCCAGCGGTTTTGCAGGGCTTTTACGCACAGGGTATGCGAAGCATTTGAAAGGACTTTTTCGCACAGAGTATGCGAAGCATTTGAAAGCTTATTTCAGATTATTTAGTATAGAACAAACAGAAAAACAGATCAGGAGGAAAAAATCATGAGCAAGATTATCGGTATTGACCTTGGAACAACCAACAGCTGTGTAGCCGTTATGGAAGGTGGAAAACCGACCGTTATCACCAACGCAGAGGGCGAGAGAACCACTCCGTCTATCGTTGCGTTTTCCAAAAACGGCGAGCGTCTCGTAGGAGAGCCGGCAAAGCGCCAGGCAGTCACCAACGCGGAAAGAACCATCCGTTCCATCAAACGTGAGATGGGCAGCGATTATAAAGTAGATATCGACGGAAAGAAATATTCTCCCCAGGAGATTTCCGCGATGATTCTTCAGAAGCTGAAAAGCGACGCTGAGAATTATCTGGGCGAGAAGGTAACCGAGGCGGTTATCACCGTTCCGGCATACTTCAACGACGCGCAGCGTCAGGCCACCAAGGACGCAGGAAAGATTGCGGGACTGGATGTAAAGCGTATCATCAACGAGCCTACGGCGGCGGCTCTGGCTTACGGCCTTGACAATGAGAAAGAGCAGAAGATCATGGTATACGACCTGGGCGGCGGTACCTTCGATGTTTCCATCATCGAGATCGGCGACGGCGTGATCGAGGTTCTGTCCACCGCCGGAAACAACCGTCTGGGCGGCGACGACTTCGACCAGAAGGTATCCGATTACATCCTGGCTGAGTTCAAGAAGCAGGAAGGCGTAGACCTGTCCGGCGACAAGATGGCAATGCAGCGTATCCGTGAGGCTGCCGAGAAAGCGAAAAAAGAGCTTTCCAGCGCCACCACCACAAACATCAACCTTCCGTTCATCACTGCCACCGCAGACGGACCGAAGCACCTGGATATGAACCTGACAAAAGCCAAATTCGACGAGCTGACCCGCGACCTGGTAGAAATGACCGCGGAGCCTGTAAAGAGAGCCCTGTCCGACGCGGGACTGAGCGCTTCCGAATTAGGAAAAGTCCTGCTGGTAGGCGGTTCCACCCGTATCCCGGCAGTACAGGATAAAGTAAAACAGCTGACCGGACATGAGCCGAGCAAGAGCCTGAACCCGGATGAGTGCGTGGCGCTGGGCGCTTCCGTACAGGGCGGAAAGCTGGCAGGCGACGAGGGCGCAGGCGACATCCTTCTGCTGGACGTTACTCCGCTGTCTCTGTCCATCGAGACCATGGGCGGCATCGCAACCCGTCTGATCGAGAGAAATACCACGATCCCCACCAAGAAGAGCCAGATTTTCTCCACCGCGGCAGACAACCAGACTGCAGTAGACATCAACGTGGTACAGGGCGAGCGTCAGTTCGCGAGAGACAACAAGTCTCTGGGACAGTTCCGTCTGGATGGAATCCCGCCGGCAAGACGCGGTGTTCCGCAGATTGAGGTAACCTTCGACATCGACGCCAACGGTATCGTAAACGTATCCGCAAAGGATCTGGGAACCGGAAAAGAGCAGCACATCACCATCACCGCTGGCTCAAACATGTCCGACGACGAGATCAACCGTGCGGTGAAAGAAGCCGCTGAGTTCGAGGCGCAGGACAAGAAGCGCAAGGAAGCCATCGACGCGAGAAACGATGCGGATTCTATCGTGTTCCAGGTAGAGAAAGCACTGGAGGAAGCCGGCGACAAGCTGGACAGCAACGATAAGACCGCAGTTGAGGCAGACCTGAACGCCCTGAAGGAAGTAATCTCCAAGTGCAATCCGGAAGAGATGACCGACAGCCAGGTAACAGACCTGAAGGCAGCTCAGGAGAAGCTGATGAACAGCGCTCAGAAGCTGTTCGCCAAGCTGTATGAGCAGCAGAACGCAGGTGCCCAGGGCGGCGCGGCAGGTCCGGACATGAACGCGGGCGCAGGCGCGGCAGGCGGCAGCGCGGACGACGACGTAGTGGACGCTGACTACAAAGAAGTATAAAAAAGTATAAGAGGAACGATTCGGCTTGGACCGTACGTTTACCATATGGAAGCCGTGAAAAGCACAGAACGTCCGCCCGGATATCTTCCGGGCGGACGGAATCTGCTGTAAGTATTCAGCGGAATAGTTACGACCGGCTGCCTATAACGAAAGAATCAAAACCCAGAGAGTTGCCAGAGACGCCGGAACAGCCGCTGTCAGGCGGCAGCGCTGGGATTTTTGCATGGAAAGGTGAAAAATATGGCAGAAAAAAGAGATTACTACGAGGTCCTCGGCGTAGACCGGGGCGCCGATGATGCCACATTGAAAAAAGCTTACAGACAGCTTGCCAAGAAATATCATCCTGATATGAATCCCGGCGACAAAGAGGCAGAGGCAAAGTTTAAGGAGGCTACGGAAGCCTACGGCGTCCTCAGCGATCCGGAGAAACGGCGCCAGTACGACCAGTTCGGTCACGCGGCCTTTGAGGGCGGCGCAGGCGGAGGAGCCGGCGGCTTTGGCGGCTTCGACTTTGGCGGCGATATGGGAGATATTTTCGGAGATATCTTCGGCGACCTGTTCGGAGGCGGCGGAAGACGCCGCGCCAATAATGGCCCCATGAAAGGCGCGAACCTGCGGGCGGTGGTCCACATCAGCTTTGAGGAGGCGGTTTTCGGCTGTGAGAAGGAGCTGGAGCTGACCCTGAAAGATACCTGTACCACATGTAACGGAACAGGGGCGAAGCCGGGAACCTCTCCGGAGACCTGTCCGAAATGTAAGGGAACCGGTCAGGTAACCTATACCCAGCAGTCCATTTTCGGCTCCATCCGCAATGTGCAGACCTGTCCGGACTGCGGCGGCAGCGGAAAGATCATCCGCGACAAGTGTACCCACTGTCACGGAACCGGCTACACCAGCAGCCGCAAGAAGATCCAGGTATCCGTGCCGGCCGGCATTGACGACGGACAGAGCATCCGCATCCGGGAGAAAGGCGAACCGGGCATCAACGGCGGTCCGAGAGGCGACCTTCTGGTAGAAGTACAGGTATCCCGTCATCCGGAATTCCAGAGACAGGATATGAACATATTCTCCACCGTATACATCACCTTTGCGCAGGCAGCCCTGGGCGGCGATGTGCGCATCCGCACCGTGGACGGCGATGTGCTCTACACCGTCAAGGCCGGAACCCAGACAAACACCAAGATCCGCCTGAAAGGAAAGGGCGTTCCGTCCATTCGCAACAAATCCATCCGCGGCGACCACTATGTGACTCTTGTGGTGCAGACGCCGACGCGGCTCAATGAAAAAGCCAAAGAAGCTCTGAGAAAATTCGACGAGGCCTGCGGCAATCGCCCGGCTGACACCGGGGCGGACGCTGGCGAGGAGAAAAAAGAGACGAAGGAGAGCGGAAGCGGCAAAAAGAAGAAAGGTTTCATGGACCGGGTGAAGGAAGCCTTCGAGGATGTAGACAAATAACATAACGATCTGGAGCGTATTTGCTGCACGGACCATATGAAGCTGCAGATCACAGAGTATGTTTTCGCTCATACCGAAACAGGAACCGCCGGAAGAGAACGGTTTATAGCGTTCTCTTCCGGCGGTTTGCGTTAGAGTGTGGTTGAACATTGCTTTCACGCTCTGGCTACGCTGACCGATTTTGGGGTAAATTCCCCACAAAGTGGGGCGTGCAGATTGCAGGAATGAATGTTCAAACACGCTCTAGTCCAACTGACTTAATTTCTGCAGTGTCCGGTTGTCGCCCATAACGAAAATATTTTCATCCGCGGCGAAACGGTATGCCGGTTCCGGCAGCGGGTTCAAATGATCCCCCCGCTTGATCGCCAGGATGTTGAAACGGTATTTGGTGCGGGAACTTACCTGGACAATGCTGCTTCCGACCCAGGAGCGGGGCACCTCCATCTCGTAAATGGAGTAATCGTCCGTCAGCTCAATATAATCAAAGAGATGTTCGGAACTGTAGCGCACCGCCGCCCAGGAGGCCATTTGCTTTTCGGGATATATGACATCGTCGGCGCCTGCCATCAGCAGGAATTTCGCGTGTACATCCCGGCAGGCTCTGGAAAGAATAAAGGAAGCGCCGTGCTCCTTCAGCAGAGAGGTGGTTTCCAGGGCGCTGAGAAAATTATCGCCGATCGCTACGACACACAGGTCAAAATTACGGACGCCAAGGGACTCGATAAAGGCTTCGTTGGTGCTGTCTCCGATCTGGGCGTTGGTGACCACGTCCAAGGCGTCGTTCACACGCTGTTCATCGGCATCGATGGCGAGAACCTCGTGGTGAAGTTCCTGCAGTTCCTGGGCCATATGGCGGCCGAAACGTCCAAGTCCAATTAATAATACAGATTTCATCATATTTCATTCCTTTCTTCAGCTTACGATAACTTTTTCCTGCGGCAGCATGGAGGCCGGAGGCTTTTTTGAGGCCAGCATGGCGTAAATCAGCGTCAGACCGCCTACCCGCCCGAAATACATCAGAAAAATCAGAATCAGCTTTGACGCCGTTCCCAGTGTAGGGGTCGCGCCAAGGGAAAGACCGACAGTTCCGATGGCGGAAGCGGATTCAAACAAAGCGTCCATCAAAGGAAGATCTTCCAGGCCGCAGATTACCGCTCCTCCGGCAAAAAACAATGTAAAATACAGAATCACAATAGCTGCCGCGTTGCTCAGGGACTCCGGCATCAGGCGGCGTCCGAAACATTCCGGATAGGCCTGACGGTGTAAGGTGGCGGCAGCGGCGATCAAAAGGACGGCAAAGGCCGTCACCTTAAAACCACCGGCTGTGGAGCCGGGAGCGCCGCCAATCAGCATCAGAAGGATTGTGATGGCCTGGGACGGCTCGCTGAGCATGGTAAGATCCACGGAATTAAAACCTGCGGTTCGGGGAGTGACCGCCTGGAAAAAGGAGGCCAGTACCCGGTCGCCCAGGGACATGGAATCCCATACGGGACGACCAAACTCGAAAAAGAAAAAGATCAGCGCAGGAATCAGGATCAGCGCCGCTGTGGCCGAGAGGATCAGCTTGCTCTGAAGGGAGTAAGCGCGCAGATGAAATCTGTGCTGGCTTACATCCTTCCAGGTCAAAAAGCCAATACCTCCAAGGATGATCAAAAAGGCAATGGTAAGCGAAACCACCGGGTCGCCGGTGTAATCTGTCAGCGACGACATGGGACTTTTTATGCCCATCAGGTCGAAGCCGGCGTTGCAGAACGCGGAAATCGAATGAAATACCGCGTACCATAAGCCTCTGGCAGGGCCGAACTCAGGAATGAAACGAAACGCGAGCAGTATCGCGCCAATTCCTTCCATCAGGAACAGGCATTTCAGGAGAAAGCCTGTGGTACGCACGATTCCCCCCACCTGAGGGGCGGAAATGGATTCCTGCATGACCCACCGCTGCTTCAGTCCAATCTTTTTTCCGGAAAAAATAGCTACCGTCAAAGCCACGGTTACAACGCCCATTCCGCCGATCTGAATCAGGAGCAGAAGGACAAACTGTCCGAATTCTGTCCAGTAAAGTGCCGTATCATGGATGATCAGTCCTGTCACACAGGTGGCGGAGGTGGCGGTGAACAGCGCGTCCAGAAAGGATGCGCCGCCGGGTTCTTTCGTGGAAAACGGAAGCATCAGCAAAAGAGTTCCCGTTAGGATCAGCAGTGCGAAGCCAGTGATGATGATTCGAGCCGGGGTAACCTTTTTTTTTCTCCAAAACATGACAATATCCACCTTTTCAGTTATATTTGACATTGATGATGTATCAGTATATCATGGTTTCAGTGAGAAATAAATTAAGATTTTCTGGGAGACCTTAAGATAGGCTTAATATTATAACCGGGGAGGAAGAGATTATGCAAAGGGAGCCGAACAGGGGCGGAAGACTGAAGATTTTTTTCAGCTACGCGCCAGGCGCCGGAAAGACAGAGGCAATGCTCGCGGCTGCCGCGCGGGAAAAACAGCGGGGAACTGACGTTGCGGCAGGGTGGCTGAATCAGATGGCCGACGGCAAAAGTATGCAGCTTCCGGCAGGAATCGAATGTCTTCCTGCCCGCAGGATACGGTATGGGGACAGACAGTGCCGGGAGTTTGACCTTGACGCGGCGCTGCAGCGCGCTCCCCGGCTGATTCTGGTGGAAGATATGGCGCACAGGAACCGGGCGGGAAGCCGTCATCGCAGACGGTATCAGGAGATCGAAGAGCTGCTGCGCGCGGGAATCGACGTTTATACCACCGCGAACGTGCAGAATCTGGAAAGTCTGGGGGATCTGATCTTTTCTGTCACAGGGAACACAGAAAAAGAGAGGGTTCCGGATGCCATGTTTGACGGAGCCGCTCAGATAGAGTTTGTGGATATGGAGCCGGAGCAGATGCTGAGCCGTTGGAGAGAAAGAGATTGGAAGGCTGCTGAATGCCCGCCTCCTTCCGTAGAAGTTCTGATTGCGCTGCGGGAGATCGCGCTTCGCCGTATGGCAGACTATGTGGGGAGAAAGACCGGAAAGAAGCGCAAAGGGGCGCAGGAACATCTTCTGATCTGTCTGTCCGGCGCTCCCTCCAACGCAGCGGTGATCCGGGCGGCTGCCCGGATGGCGGAGGCGTTCCATGGAAAGCTTACAGCGCTGTATGTGGAGAGCCGCCAGGCAAAGAGCGAGGAGGTGCGGGAGAACCTGCGGCTTGCGAGAAAGCTTGGCGCGTGCATCGCCACTGTCTACGGAGAAGACACAGCGCTTCAGATTGCCGAGTACGCGCAGCTTAGCGGAGTGACCAAGATTGTACTGGGACGCAGCGCGCGGTGGGGAGGAGCCAGGCAGATGGTGGATCGTCTGGGGAAGCTGGCGCCCGGCGTCGATATTTACATTATTCCGGACCGGCATTCCTGCAATCCGCGCGTCCCGTTTTGCGTGGGAGCTGCCAAAGAATCCGTCAGCGCGGACAGGAAGGAGAAAAAATGGCGGATGCGGCCGCAGCGGGAGAACATGATGCTTCGGGATCTGCTGGGGTCTTTGGGAATCATGGCGGTCTGCACGGCAGTGAATTTTCTGCTCCTGCGGATGGGGATTGAACTTTCCAATATTGAACTGATCTATGTTCTTGGCGTGTTATGCGTGGCCGCGACCACAGGGGGAAAGCTCAGCAGCCTGACAGTTTCTCTGCTGGCGGTGCTGATGTTCAACTTCTTTTTCGTCGAACCTTATTTTACGCTGACCAGCGCGCCCAAGTACGCTGTGACGTTCCTGATTATGTTTGCTGCGGCGATGATGAGCAGTATGATGACCAGGCGGGTGAAAAATCAGGCCGTACTAAGCGCGCGGAACGCCTATAGAACCGGTACGCTTCTGGAAACCAGCCGTAAGCTTCAGGAAGCCCAGAACGAAAAAGAAATCCTGTCGGTGGCGGCGGAACAGCTGGGAAAACTTCTTGGGCGCACTGTGGTGATCTATCCGGCGGCGGAAGGCGAACGTCTTGGACAGCCGCGGATTTATCCGGAGGGAAAAGCAGACGACCGGGAACTATCGGAAAAGAAGGATGCAGGCCAATGGTGTGAAGAACTGCGAAAAGAGCGGGAGGTAGCACAGTGGGTGTTTGCCAACAATAAGCACGCGGGAGCTATGACGCAGACGTTTTCCGACGCATGCTGCCTGTATCTGGCTGTACGCAGCCGGGAACAGGCGTTGGCTGTGGCAGGGGTTTATCTGAAGGATTCGGAGCCGCCGGGAGATTTTGAGAAGGAATTGCTGGTTGCGATCCTGGATGAATGCGGTCTTGCTCTGGAGCGGGAGAAGATCCGCAAAGACAACCAGGAACTGGAGCAGACGGCCCGCCAGGAAGCGCTGCGCGCCAATCTTCTGCGGGCGATCTCCCATGATTTGCGCACGCCGCTTACAAGTATCTTTGGAAATGCAAGGCTCCTGATGGAGGGGAGCCAGAAGCTGGAAGAAAAAAAGAAGCAGTCGCTTTATCTGGCGATCTATGACGATGCCGCATGGCTGACAGGCCTGGTGGAAAATCTGCTGTCCATTACGCGGATCGAAAACAGCAGACTGCGGCTTTCACTGAAAGCGTCGGTACTGGAAGAGGTTTTCTATGAAGCCTTGGACCATCTGGACCGGCGGGCGTCGGAACATGAGATCGTAACCAGATTTCCCGAGGAAATCCTGGTGGCGGACATGGACGCGCGGCTGATTATGCAGGTAGTGGTCAATATCGTCAATAACGCGGTGAAATATACGCAGCCGGGATCCAGAATCGAGATTGCTGCCTGCAGAGACGGAAACTTTGTGCGGGTGAATATTTCGGACAATGGACCAGGAATCCCAGCAGAGGACAGGAAGAGGATTTTTGATATGTTTTATACGGCAGAAAATGATAACGCGGATGGCCGGCCAGGATTGGGCCTTGGACTTGCGCTGTGCAGGTCGATTGTGAATGCCCACGGCGGCACCATTGGCGTGGAAGGGTGTGAACCTCATGGGACCTGCTTTTCCTTTACATTACGAGCTTCGGAGGTAGCGGCATATGAATAAGCCACAGATATTGATTGTGGAAGACGATACGGCGGTCAGCAATCTGATCGCAACCACGCTGGAACTGCAGGAATATCAGTACCGGAAAGCTTCCAACGGGGCGTCGGCGGTGATGGAAGCGCTGTCCTATCGCCCGGATGTGATGCTTCTGGACCTTGGACTGCCGGATGCGGACGGCGTGGATATTATACGGAAGATCCGTTCCTGGAGCAATATGCCGATCATTGTCGTGTCTGCCAGAAGTGAGGATGCGGACAAAGTGGAGGCGCTGGACGCGGGGGCGGACGATTATCTGACCAAGCCGTTTTCTGTGGACGAGCTGCTTGCGCGGCTCAGGGTGGCGCTGCGGCGGGTGCGCTGTGACAGTCAGAAAGTCAGCGGCGAATCCAGCGTTTACCGGAACGGAGAACTGAAGATCGATTACGCGGCCGGCTGCGTGTATCTTGGCGAAAAGGAGATTCATCTAACGCCGATCGAGTATAAGCTGCTGTGCCTGCTGGCCAAGAATACAGGAAAGGTTCTGACACGCAATTTCATTGTCCGGGAGATCTGGGGCAGCGGATACGCGGCGGGGGATACCTCGTCGCTGTGGGTATTTATGGCTACGCTGAGAAAAAAGATTGAGACAGATCCGGCGCACCCGGTCTATATCAGAACACATGTCGGAATCGGCTACCGGATGATACGTCAGGGATAAAAAAGGATGTTGGAACCGTTGGCCGGGTCTGTGCATTTACGGCGCAGACCTGGCTGGAAACGTAATGCCTGCAGGCATCCGTCCCATCGCCAGGCGATGTTCCATGGACGGATGCCGCAAGCGTTCATACGGCAAAACGGTTACTGGCTGTATTTCGCGCACAGCGCGGAAAATTCCTCCTGATGTGAGGGATACCAGGTTTCGAAAGTGGCGTTTGCCGACTGGATGGTGTGTCCCAGTTCTATGAAAAATTCAGGGAGACGGTCGGCAAGGAACACGTCTTTTGCCTCGCCCAGCCGCGCGCCAGGATTGGTCTCGCAGCCATTGACAAACAGCCGGAAAGCAGGACGGATCTCGCCGTCCACTTTTTTTGCCTGTCCCATCAGTCCAAGCGCGGCGGCCTGGTGGCTTCCGCAGCTGGACGGACAGCCGGAAATGTGGAGTTTGGGCAGCACGCCGTCGGCGAAATTTTCCTGGCGGACGCGTTCCACCAGGGCGCGGAGCAGTCCCTGGGAATCCTGGAGGCCGTGCTGGCAGACGGCTGCGCCGATGCAGCTTACGCTGGATTCAAACAGTGTCCCGGCGCCGTCTGCGGTGACGCCGAGCACCGCGGGAACCTCGCTGGCTTTCAGGTTGATGATATACAAGGTTCCGTCCGGAGCAAGACGTACCTGGACATCGTCCATATCCTTGATGGTCTCATAGAGCGCCCGCGGTTTTTCCGGCGGAAGGCATCCGCCCACAGGATGGTAGGATACGGTGTAAAGTCCCGGTTGCTTTTGCTCCAGGATGCGTTTTCCGGAGATCTCCCCGTCGCCTTCTTTGAGCCATTCATCTTCCCACGGCACCGGCCAGGGAGCTTCCTCTTTGCGGGCTTCGTCCAGATATTCCAGAAAACGTGCGCGGAGCTGGTCTGGGCCCAGTGTTTTCTGTAGGTAACGGGTCCGCGCTTTGGCACGGGATTCGTAATTTCCGCAGGCGGTGAACAGGCGGACCATTGCGCTGACATACAAAGTCACCTCCGAAGGATCCGCGCCGTCGGCAATATGCACGCCCAGCAGAGGATTCGGCCCCAGGCCGCCGGCACAGTAGACGGAAAATGTGCCGTCCTCCCTGGCGATGAATCCAAGATCGCGGAAGGTGGCGTGGGTTTCGTTGGCCGGGGTGTTGGAAAATCCCACCTTCAGTTTCCGCGGCATATGCAGGGAGGGAAGCTGCGTGAGCAGATAATCGCCTACGGTCTGCACATAGGGCATAACGTCGAAGGTTTCTCCTTTTTCCACGCCGGAGAGCGGACTTGCCATAACGTTCCGGGGATTGTCTCCGCCGCCTCCCCGGGTGACAATGCCCACCTCCAGGGCATTCCGCATCATGGAAGCGGCAGCTTTCGCCCGGAGGTTGTGGACCTGGATGGTCTGGCAGGTGGTGATCTTAAGAAGGTCTGCCTGCTTTTGCCCGATTTCGTCGGCAAGAAACTTCAGAAGTTCTTTGGTCAGGCAGCCGCCGGGGATGCGCAGACGGAGCATCAGCCGGGAGTCCTTCTGGGCATAGCTGCCGAAACCGCCGGAAATCCCTTTAAAGGCCTGGCGGTCCAGTTCGCCGGACTCAAAGGCAAGGGCGGCTTTTTCGTAGGTATCGATTTCTTTTCGAAACTGTTCCTTTAATTCCTGTGAAATCATAATTCGTCTCCTTTTCCTGAACCCGGAGGTTTTTCGTAGGATAGCTATGACGGATATCCTTGCGATCGGCACCTTTAGAGCGTGTCCGGGTTCCATAAATATAGTATATGGGAAACAAAAAAGAATTACAAGGGAGGAATATGGGTAAGTATTCAGCGGTTTACAAGGCGGACGGTTTCGTGTATGATAAGCTGAGAGACAGCCGGATAACGATTTGGCTGAGTAGTTACACAGCCGGAAGTGCAAAAAGAAGGAGTGTATGGACAATGAAATGGAAAAAATTTACACTGAAAACACGCTCAGAAGCGGAAGACCTTGTGATCGCGGCGCTGACAGAGGCAGGCGTGCAGGGCGTTGAAATCCAGGACAAGCAGCCGCTGACGGAATACGACAAGCAGCAGATGTTTGTGGATATCCTGCCGGATATGCCGGACGACGACGGTATTGCCTATCTGAACTTTTATCTGGAGCCGGAGGAGGACCAGGAAACGATCCTGGCGGATGTGAGAAGCGCGCTGGATGAGCTGCGGGACTTTCTGGACATCGGGGAGTGTACGATCACGGAATCCGAGACGGAGGACAAGGACTGGATCAATAACTGGAAGACCTATTTCAAGCAGTTTTATGTGGACGACATCCTGATCATCCCTTCCTGGGAAGAGGTAAAGGAGGAAGACAGGGACAAGATGATCATCCATATCGACCCGGGCACAGCCTTCGGGACCGGAATGCATGAGACGACCCAGTTATGCATCCGCCAGCTGAAAAAATATGTGACCCATGAGACGGAACTGCTGGATGTGGGAACAGGCAGCGGCATTCTGTCCATCATCGCGCTGAAACTTGGCGCGAAGCACGCGGTGGGCACGGACCTTGATCCCTGCGCGGTCCCTGCGGTGGAGGAAAACAAGGAAGCCAACCAGATCCCGGCGGAAGCGTTTGATATGATGATCGGGAACATCATCGACGACCAGGCGGTTCAGGATGCGGTGGGTTACGAAACATACGATATTGTGACGGCAAACATTCTCGCGGACGTGCTGGTGCCGCTGACTCCGGTGATCGTTGGCCAGCTGAAGCCGGGCGGAATCTATATCACGTCGGGAATCCTGGATGTGAAAGAGGACGTGGTGAAGGAAGCGGTGACCAGGGCCGGCCTTCAGGTCGTGGAGGTTACCCGCCAGGGCGAATGGGTGTCTGTGACGGCGAGAAAGCCGTGAAAAAAAAGTAACCGTTCGTAACGATTTGGCCTGCTGCTATCCCGCGAGGTGTTTTCGCGCAGAATGCACGAAAATCCCGAGGCAGAAAATTCAGTTGAAATGTTGAAGAATTGCGGATATAATAGGCACTGTTATAAAACGGCACGCGCTATAACCGCGCCATCAGGAGGAAACCATGTACCGATTTTTTGTGGAAGAACACCAGATCGAACCCACCCGCATCCACATCACAGGAAGCGACGTGAACCATATCAGAAACGTCCTGCGCATGAAGCCGGGCGAGGAGATCCTTGTCAGCGCCCAGGGCAGTCTGGAATACCGCTGCTATATCGAGCGGCTGGAGGAAGAGGAAGTGACCGCGGTCATCCTCTACGCCATGGAGAATGATCTGGAGCTTCCGTCGCGGATTTATCTGTTCCAGGGGCTTCCCAAAGGGGACAAGATGGAGTTTATCATCCAGAAAACCGTGGAACTTGGCGTGCATGAGATCATCCCCGTGGCTTCGCGGCGCTGCGTGGTAAAGCTGGACGAAAAGAAAGCCAGAAGCAAGACCGCCAGATGGCAGGGGATCGCCGAGAGCGCGGCCAAGCAGTCCAAGCGGATGATCGTCCCCCAGATCCACCCGGTGATGAAGTTCGAACAGGCGCTGGAGTACGCGAAATCTCTGGACATGGTGCTGATTCCCTATGAGCTTGCCAAAGGGATGCGCCACACCAGGGAGCTGTTCGCAGGCATCCGCCCGGGACAGTCGGTGGGCATTTTTATCGGGCCGGAAGGCGGTTTTGAGGAGGACGAGGTGCGGCAGGCCGTGGAGGCAGGCGCGCAGCCGGTGACACTGGGAAGAAGGATCCTGAGGACGGAGACCGCCGGGATGACGGTGCTCTCAATCCTCATGTATCTGATGGAGGAAGACTGAGATGGAAATTTATCTGGACAATTCGGCGACCACGCGGGCCTATCCGGAGGTGGCGCAGCTTGTGACAAAGCTGATGCTGGAGGACTACGGAAACCCGTCGGCGCTGCACCAGAAAGGCGTGGACGCGGAGCAGTACCTGCGCCAGGCCAGGGAGACAATGGCAAAGATCCTGAAGGCCCAGGAGAAGGAGATTTTCTTCACCTCCGGCGGGACGGAGTCCAACAACTGGGCGCTGGTGGGAACGGCCCTGGCCATGCAGCGCATGGGAAAACATATCATCACCACCCAGATCGAGCACCCGGCGGTGCAGGCGCCTGTGACGTTTCTGGAGGAACTGGGATTTTCCGTCACCCGGCTGGGCGTGGACAAAGAAGGCATGGTGGACCCGGAGGAGCTGGAACAGGCGGTGACGCCGGAGACGATTCTGGTGTCCGTGATGTTTGTCAACAATGAGATCGGAACGGTGGAGCCGGTGGCTGAGCTGGGAGAGCGGATCAAACGGAAAAATCCGTCCACGGTCTTCCATGTGGACGCCATCCAGGCCTTCGGTAAACTTCCCATCTGCCCGAAGAAAATGAACATCGATCTCTTGTCGGTGAGCGGCCACAAATTTCACGGGCCCAAGGGCATCGGAATGTTATATGTGCGGGAAAAGACAAAGATCCGTCCGCTGATCCTGGGCGGCGGCCAGCAAAACGGGATGCGCTCCGGCACCGACAACGTTCCGGGAGCGGCCGGCATGGCCCTGGCGGCAAAGATGGTCTGCGACCATCTGGAGGAGTACCGGGAGCATATGTACCGCATCCGTGAGCGGCTTACGGCCGGCCTGGAGCAGATGGACGACGTGGTGCTCCACGGAAGGAAGGGGGAGCAGGGCGCGCCCCAGATCGTCAACGCTTCCTTCCTGGGCGTGCGCAGCGAGGTGCTGCTCCACACCCTGGAGAGCGAGGGAATCTATGTGTCCGCCGGTTCGGCCTGTTCCTCCCACAAGCGGGCGGGGAGTCCTACGCTGACCGCCATCGGCGCGTCCAAGGCAGAGCGGGAATCCTCGGTGCGGTTCAGCTTCTGCGAGACGACCACGGAGGAAGACATCGACCGGACCCTGGAGACGCTGCGGCGGGTGATACCCATGCTTCGGAAGTTTACGAGAAAATGAAGTGTACTTGTTTAGCGGGCTGAATAGGTACAATAACTACCATCATTGGCGCAGCTGGTGCGCCATGAAAGGAGAAAGAATGTTCAAAGCATTTCTGATCAAATATGCCGAAATCGGCATCAAAGGAAAGAACCGCCATATTTTCGAGGAAGCGCTCTGCCGCCGGATGCGTCACGCGCTGGCGGAGGTTGAGGGAACGTTTTCTGTGACCCGGGAGATGGGCAGGATTTACGTCCTCACAGACGGAGCGTTTGACTACGACGGCGCTGTGGAGGCGCTGCGGCGGGTGTTCGGCATCGCCGGCATCTGTCCGGTGGTGATCGCGGAGGACACCGGATTTGAGGATCTGGCTAAAGCGGTCGTAGACTATGTAAAGGAAGTTTACGGCGGACAGGAGAAAACCTTCAAGGTATGCGCCCGCCGGGCGAAAAAGACCTACCCGATGAGTTCTATGGAACTGAACAGCGAGCTGGGCGGCCGGATCCTGGACGCCTGTCCCAATATGAAGGTGGACGTACACGATCCGGACGTGTATCTGAACGTGGAGATCCGCCAGAGCATTTACCTGTACTCCGAGACGATCCCGGGACCGGGCGGAATGCCGGTGGGGACCAACGGCCAGGCGATGCTTCTGCTGTCCGGCGGCATCGACAGTCCGGTGGCCGGCTATATGATCGCCAAGCGGGGCGTGAAGATCGACGCGGTTTACTTCCACGCGCCGCCGTACACCAGCGAGCGCGCCAAGCAAAAGGTGGTGGACCTGGCCAGACAGGTGGCCCGCTACAGCGGTCCCATCCGCCTGCATGTGGTAAATTTCACGGAAATTCAGCTGTATATTTATGAAAAATGTCCTCACGACGAGCTGACCATCATTATGCGCCGCTATATGATGAAGCTGGCGGAGATGTTCGCCAGACAGGACGGCTGCCTTGGACTGATCACCGGCGAGAGCATCGGGCAGGTGGCCAGCCAGACCATGCACAGCCTGGCGGTGACCAACGAGGTCTGCACCATGCCGGTGTTCCGGCCGCTGATCGGCTTTGACAAGCAGGAGATCGTGGATATTTCCGAGAAGATCGGAACCTATGAGACGTCGGTGCTGCCTTACGAGGACTGCTGCACCATCTTTGTGGCGAAGCATCCGGTGACAAAGCCGAACCTGAATATCATCCGCCGCTCGGAGACGCATCTGGCGGAAAAGATCGACGGAATGATGGAGACAGCCTTTGCCACTGCGGAGCTTATTGAGATTTCATAAAACAAAAACAAGGAACCTGCCAGTGGGGACACCGGCAGGTTCCTTAAAAATCCTGTGATTTTTGTCAGTCGTTTTGTCGTTCTAATCAGCTGTCAGTTGCTTGGACTTAAACCAGATACGGATTCAGAACGGATAATACGTTCTCCAGATCAGAACCATCTGTGTGGATGTTCAGATCGATCGGCTTGGACAGGTCCAGGCTGAAAATGCCCATAATGGATTTTGCGTCGATCACGTATCTTCCGGATACCAGATCAAAGTCAAAATCGAATTTGGAGATGTCATTAACAAAGGATTTTACTTTGTCAATGGAGTTAAGTGAAATCTGTACTGTTTTCATTGTGAAATCCTCCCTATAGCTTTTATGAATGATATTTCAATACCTTCATTTAACAGTTTTATCTTACCGTTTACCAGTTGAAAAGTCAATACGAAAACCTACAAAGATATGGCAGATTATTTGGCAAAATAGATAATGATGTCCACAGAATCCCAGGAGAAAATTCCAAAGGGGCAAAACAAGGAGGAAATATGAACAACATGAAGAAGGAAAATGCGCCGGATTGCCGGGAAAAGAGAAGAAAAGCGGCGCTGCACAATCTTGGCTGCAAGGTCAACGCCTACGAGCTGGAGGCAATCCAGCAGCTGCTGGAGCAGAAGGGATATGAGATCGTGCCCTTCGCACCGGGGGCGGACGTTTACATTGTCAATACCTGCACCGTGACCAACATTGCTGACCGGAAATCCCGCCAGATGCTCCACAAGGCGAAAAAGATGAACCCGGAGGCGGTGGTGGTGGCCTGCGGCTGCTACGTTCAGGCGGCCGGCGGAAAGCTGGAAGACGACGCTTCCATCGATTTAATCGTCGGCAACAATAAAAAGAAAGAGATCCCGGAAATCCTCGAGGAATATTTCCGGCAACGGGAACAGGGACGTGCCGCCGCCGGCACATGGCTGACGGACATGACCCACAACAGAGAATACGAGACCCTCTCCATCAGCCGCACCGAGGAGCATACCCGCGCGTTTCTCAAGGTACAGGACGGCTGCAACCAGTTTTGTACCTATTGTATCATTCCCTATGCCAGAGGCCGGGTCCGCAGCAGGCGTCCGGAGGAGGTGCTGGAGGAAGTCCGCAGGCTTGCTGCTTCTGGCTGCCGGGAGATCGTGCTCACAGGGATCCATCTGAGTTCCTACGGCGTGGATCTGGAGGAAGGTCAGAGTCTTCTTTCCCTGATCCGGACGGTGCATCCGGTGGAAGGCATTGAGAGGATCCGCCTGGGTTCCCTGGAACCGGGGATCATCACGGAAGAATTCGCCTCCGCCATCGCCGCCCTGCCAAAAGTCTGCCCCCACTTCCACCTGTCGCTGCAAAGCGGCTGCGACACGGTGCTTCAGCGCATGAACCGCCGTTACAGCGCCGGGGAGTATCTGGAGAAATGCCGGCTGCTCCGCCAGGTGTACGACCGGCCGGCGCTCACCACAGACGTGATCGTTGGCTTCCCCGGCGAGACGGAGGAAGAATTCGAGCAGTCCAGAGCCTTTGTGGAGCAGGCAGCGTTTTTTGAGACCCATATCTTCAAATATTCCCGCAGAGAGGGAACCCGGGCGGCGGCCATGCCATGCCAGGTCAGCGAGCAGGAAAAGACCAGGCGCAGCCACATTCTGCTGGAGCTGGACGCTCAAAGAAAGCGGGAATATATGGAAAGCTTTCTCGGCGAGGAGAAAGAGGTGCTGTTCGAGGAGAAGGTACGGCTGGAGGGAAAGGAGTTCTGGGCCGGACACACAAGAGAATATCTGAAGATCTTTGTGCCGGCGGACGGGGAAGACTATGAGAACCGTATGGCAAAGGCGGCGCTGGAGCAGGTGTCTTCCGGCGAAGGGATCATGGGAAGGCTTTTGTAAGCCGCCTGGCTGCCGAACCCGCGGGAATGAAAGTCAAAGGCGCGTCACATGCGCCGGTCCGGCTGCACGGCGGCGAAAAACAGGGAAATGTGCAGAAAACAGGAACAAGAATGAAAGCCGCTGCCGAAGACTTGTAAATTCGAAAAAACAGATATCTGATATTAAAATCGGGAATTACGCGGTTGACAAACAAATGTATTTCTGCTACAATACGGAAATGTAACAAAACATCTGCTGAAGACACAACATGTTCACTGGCAGTAAATCCATTATTCAGGCAGACGACGATCCCGCCGGTGTGTACCGGAAGCATACAGGCATATTTGGGTACGCGCGAGGGGTTTAGAAAAAAATAGTGAATCATGAATTGCGGCGGAAAGGCCTTTGCCGGACTGCTGCGGTAAAAGTTGTCAGCAGTTATGGTATGTGCAATGAAGCATAGACAAATCTGTTTGTTTATGCTTTTTTTGTAAAATAAAATCTGCCGGTTTGTCATAAACTAAGCACATCTTGGCAAACAGTTTACAAGTAGTTTACACACAGACTGGTAAGGAAAGCGAGGAGAAAGCTATGAAAAAGAGAACTGCAAAGATCACAGCACTGATGCTGGCATCCATGATGGCGCTGGCTGGCTGTGGCGGCAATGGCGGCGGAAGCAACAGCGGAAGCAATTCCGGAAGCGGAGATTCCGCGAAGGCTGAGGCACTGACCGACCTGTACACCTGGGAGACCCAGGCCCGTGAGGTGGAGTCCCTGAACGTTCTGAACACTCAGATGGCAACAGACCTGAACGTTCTTACCAACCTGGTCGAAGGACTTCTGTCCAACGATAAGGACGGCAAACTGATCCCTGCACTGGCAGAGGAGTGGGGAAGCGACGATAACGGTCTTACCTGGACCTTCAAACTTCGTGAAGGTGTAAAGTGGGTGGACAAAAACGGCGAGGAGAAAGCAGACTGCAACGCGCAGGATTTCCTGACCGGACTTGAGTTTATTTTGAATTACCACAAAAACGGAGGAGCAAACATCTCCATGCCTGGCGAAATGATCGTAGGCGCACAGGAATATTACGAGTATACTAAGACTCTGACTGAGGAAGATGGAAGAAACCTGACCACAGATGCAGGCAGCAAATTCCTGGAGATGGTAGGCATTGAGGCTCCGGATGATTATACGGTTGTTTATCACTGCACCAGCGAGATGCCTTACTTCGAGACCGTTGCAACTTATAACTGTCTGTACCCGGCTTCTCAGGCTCTGATCGATGAAATCGGCATCGACGCGTTTGTTGCCTGTGACGATTCCAATATGTGGTTCAACGGAGCTTATCTGCTGACCAATTATATCCAGGGTAACGAGAAGGTTCTGACCAAGAACGAATCTTACTGGGATACTGAGAGCCAGCGTTTCGACACTGTTACGATCAAAATGATCGAGTCTCTTGACACAGGCTTCCAGCTGTATCAGGCAGGCGATCTGGACAGAATCGATCTGTCTGAGAGCAACCTGACCACCATCTATAACGATGAGAACAATGAGTACAACGATCAGCTGGTAGAGAAGAGACCGGACAAATTCTCCTATCAGATGCATTTCAACTACAGCAAGATGAACGAAGACGGAACACCGGATGAAAACTGGAACAAAGCGATCGCCAACACTGCGTTCCGTCAGGCAATCTACTACGGACTGAACCTGAAACCATATCTGGCAAGAACCAACGCCATCAATCCGCTGTCCTGCGAGAACAACGCGTACACAATGATGGGTCTGGTTTATATGTCCGACGGCAGAGATTATATTGACGTTGTTGAGGAAAAACTGGGGCTTGGCGAATCCGACGGTGAGACTCCGCGCAGAGTGGATGCTGATAAAGCCGCTGAGCTGAAAGCACAGGCTATGGAAGAACTGTCCGCACAGGGCGTAACCTTCCCGGTAGAGGCAGACTATTACATCGCGGCTAATAACCAGACGTCTATCGACAGCGCGAAAGTGCTGCAGCAGGCATTTTCCGATTGCCTGGGCGATGACTTTATCAAGCTGAACATCGGAACCTACGTTACCAACGGAACCGCAGAGGTTATTGATCCGCAGCTGCACTCCTTCGTAGTGAACGGCTGGGGCGCTGACTACGGCGATCCGCAGAACTTCCTGGGACAGGAAACCTACGGAGAGGACAGCGCTTACTACTCCATGAACTACTCCAACATCAATGACGCGACCGACGAGACACTGATCAATACTTACAAAGAGTTCACAGACCTGGTAAATACCGCGAAAGCGATTACCGATGACAATGACGCCAGATACGAGGCATACGCGGAAGCTGAGAGTTATATGATTGAGAATGCACTGGTGATCCCGTGCAACTACAACATTTCCTGGCAGCTGACACATGTCAATGACTATACCGTAAAGAATGCACCGTACGGCATCCAGAATTACAAATATGTTGGTTGGGAGACTTCTGTAGACGCCTATACTACAGAGCAGTACCAGAGTTTTGCATCCGGTTCCGGCAACGGAGCGTCTGCGGCTGAATAATTCATGGTTAAATACACGATTAAAAGACTGTTACAGTCCCTTGTAACAGTCTTAATCGTTGTTACTATCGTCTTCCTGCTGATGCGCATGCTGCCTATTGAAAATTTTTTCACGGAAGATCAGTTGATAAAATATACAGAAGTGCAGAAACATGACGCGCTGGAAAAAGCAGGAATGCTCGATAGTATGCCGAAACAGTTGGTCCGCTATTATGGGCAGTTGCTTCATGGCGATCTGGGAGAGTCACGAAGAATTCAGAGCGGTCAACCTGTTATAGCAGTCATCGGACAGAGATTTACAGTTTCCATGAGGATCGGCGTGATCTCTCTTGGAATATCCCTGGTGCTTGGAATCACTCTTGGAATTTTGCAGACAAGACATAAAGACAGGCTGATGGACCATATCGGTACGGCATATACGATCTTCGTCAACGCGGTGCCGCCGCTGGTATCCTACTCATTGATCCTGATTCTTGGCGCGCTTGTCCTTGGAATTCCCGCGACCTATTCCACAAGAAATCCGGGCCCGTCCAGTATTCTTCCTATCGTATGTTTATCTCTGGCATCCATCGCGGGTTATGCGCTGTGGACAAGACGATATATGGTAGATGAGATCAACAAAGATTATATCAAACTTGCGAGAGTAAAGGGTATGTCCACCAAGAGCATTATGGTGAAGCACGTCCTGCGCAACGCGTTTGTTCCGCTGGCACAGTATCTGCCGGCCTCTTTCCTGCTGACCATCGGCGGTTCCCTGCTGGTAGAGCGGTTCTTCTCCGTTCCGGGCATGGGTCCTCTGCTGACGGATGCCATCGGAAAGTTTGACACAAACGTGGTTCAGGCGCTGGTAATCCTCTACGCGGTGCTTGGTATTCTCGGAGTTTTCCTCGGAGACGTGCTGATGATGCTGATCGACCCGAGAATCACACTGACAGACAAAGGAGGTACACGATAATGGCAGATGAAAAGCAGTTAAATGAAGACGAGCTGTTTACCTTTGTCGAGTACAGTCCGGAGGCTGCCGAGCGTACCGGTTACTCTGAGTATTCTTACTGGAAATCCGTTTTTAAGAATTTCCTGAAAAAGAAAACGGCGGTTGCCCTCACGATTGTTTTCCTGGCGCTTGTGATTTTTTCCTTTATCGCTCTTGCCATCGGAAAATATGATGTGAATGCGCTGAGAAGCGACACGTCCAACGCGTTTATCCGTCCCAACGGTGAATACTGGTTCGGAACGGACAACCTGGGACAGGATTACTGGTGCCAGGTGTGGTACGCGGCGCAGATTTCCATCAAGCTGGCGCTGATCGTGGCGCTGGGCGAGTGCGTCGTTGGTATTACCATCGGCTGTATCTGGGGTTATGTGCGCAAGCTGGACCGTCTGTTTACGGAGATTTATAATATCATCAACAATATCCCGACGATTCTCTATATGATGCTGATCGCGCTGCTTGTGGGACAGAACTTTACGGTTATGGCCTGTTCGCTGATCGCCTTCGGCTGGCTGACCATGGCGAGAAATGTCCGCAACCTGGTTTTGATGTACCGCGACCGTGAGTACAATCTGGCTTCCAGATGTCTGGGAACGCCGATCTGGAGAGTGCTGCTGAAGAATATCCTGCCGTACCTGATCAGCGTAATCATCCTTCGTCTGGCACTTTCGATCCCGTCCACCATCGCGCTGGAGTCTACGCTGTCCTATCTTGGACTTGGACTTGACGTAACCACACCGTCTCTGGGTATCCTGCTGAGAAACGCGAGAACTTCTTTCTTAAGTTATCCGTATCTGCTGATCTTCCCGGCGGTCATCGTGTCTCTGATCACGGTAACCTTCTACCTGATCGGCAACGCGTTTTCCGATGCGGCGGATCCGCGGAATCATGTATAAGGAACGGAGGAACACCAAATGGCACAGAAAGAAGTGATATTGTCTGCGAAGGATGTGGAGATCCAGTTCAGCCTCCGCGGAAAAAAACTGAATGCTATCCGGAAATGTTCTCTGGATCTGTACAAAGGGGAAACGCTTGCCATTGTGGGCGAGTCCGGCTCCGGAAAGTCCGTGTTTACAAAGTCGTTTGTGGGTATGCTGGATGCCAACGGTTCCATTACCGGCGGCGAGATCATATTTGACGGCAATGATATTTCAAAATATAAGACAGAGAGAGAATGGCTGAAGATCCGCGGCAAGAGGATCGCTATGGTCATGCAGGACCCGATGACTTCTCTGAACCCGCTGAAAAAAGTGGGCAAGCAGATCCGGGAGAGTATTGAACTGCACCAGGGCCTGAAGGGCGAGGAGGCAAAGAAAGCCGCGCTGGAAATGCTGGAGAAGGTGGGAATCCCCAATCCGGAGAAGCGGTACAACCAGTATCCCCACGAGTTTTCCGGCGGTATGCGTCAGCGTGTGGTTATCGCCATTGCGGTAGCCTGCCGTCCGGACATCCTGATCTGCGACGAGCCGACCACAGCCCTTGACGTAACCATTCAGGCACAGATTCTTGATCTGATCCGTCACCTTCAGGAAGAACTGAAAATGACGGTTATTTATATCACCCACGACCTGGGTGTTGTGGCAAACGTAGCTGACCGCGTGGCAGTTATGTATGCCGGACAGATTGTTGAATACGGTATGGTAGACGAGATTTTCTATAATGCGTGGCATCCCTATACCTGGGCGCTGCTGTCTGCGCTTCCGCAGCTGGGCGTAAAGGGACAGGAGCTGCCGACCATCGAAGGTACGCCGCCGAACCTGTTCAACGAGATCAAAGGAGACGCGTTCGCGCCGCGGAATAAACAGGCGCTGGCGATCGATTTTGTGAAGGAGCCGCCGTTCTTTAAGGTATCCGAGACACATCAGGCCAAGACCTGGTATCTGGATCCGAGAGCGCCGAAGATCGAACAGCCGCCGGCAGTTCGTATGCTCCGTGAACAAATGAGAGAGAGAGGATAAGGTACATGGCTGAGAGAGAAAAGTTAATAGAGATCAAAGATTTACAGATTACCTTCGGCCATGGCAAGAAGAAATTTGTGGCGGTCGACCATGTAAATTTTGATATTTACAAAGGAGAGACCTTCTCTCTGGTTGGCGAGTCCGGTTCCGGAAAGACCACCATCGGACGGGCGATCACCAGGATCAATCCTACCTCCAGCGGAGAAATCCTTTTCAAAGGCCAGAGGATCAACGGAAAGATCTCCAAGGAACTGGACAAGGAAGTCATCAAGAAATGTCAGATGATCTTCCAGGACCCGATGGCTTCTCTGAACGAGCGCGCCAAGGTAGATTACATTGTCTCCGAAGGTCTGATCAATCACCATCTGTACAAGGACGACGCAGAGAGAGAGGAGAAGGTGCAAAGAGCGCTCCGCGAAGTAGGACTTCTGCCGGAGTTTGCGTCCCGGTTCCCTCATGAATTTTCCGGAGGACAGAGACAGCGTATCGGAATCGCCCGGGCGCTGGTTATGGAGCCGGAGTTCATCGTAGCCGACGAGCCAATCTCCGCTCTGGACGTATCCATCCGCGCGCAGGTTCTGAACCTTCTGAACCGCCTGAAAAACAGCCGCGGCCTGACTTACCTGTTTATCGCCCACGACCTTTCGGTGGTACGCTTTATCTCCGACCGGATCGCGGTAATCAGCAAGGGAAGGATCGTCGAGCTGGCGGAAGCGGAAGAACTGTTCCTCAATCCTCTGCACCCGTACACCAAAGCGCTGCTCTCCGCAGTTCCGATGCCGGATCCGGAGATGGAGAAGAAGAAAAAACTTCTTGTCTACGACCCGTCCGTTCACGACTACAGCGTGGACAAGCCGGTATGGGAGGAGATCAAAGAAGGACATTTTGTGTACGGCAATCAGCGTGAGTTAGAGGAGTACAGAAAAGAGATCAAATAGGCCGGAGATATGAAAAAAATTTTTGGCATTTACAAAAAATATATGTTTCGCCCGACGCTGTACAAGACGGTGACAAAGTTGGCGGTCTGTGCTGTGATCGTTCTGCTTTGGGACCGGTACCTGAATCCCCTGGGATTCTCCGTACTGGAATACGGCTGTTTCTGCGTCGGCGGCATTATCGCCCTTCTGGCCTGGTTTGAATACCTGAGGCTGGATGGGATGGTTGTACATCATCTGAATGAAGATATCAGAAAGAAAAAGAAGGAGCGGCACCGTTCCAAGGATATCGTGGATTTTGTCGGTGAGAAGATCATTTCTTACGATGAACTGGAGCCGGAAGAACGGGCGCTGTGCCGGATGCTGTCGGACCTCCTGTGCGGAGGGATCCTGCTGATCCCGGGGTTTGTGGGGCTGTTTGTTTAGGTATCGCAAAGCCGGGAAGAAAATGGTATCTGTCGAGTCAAGTAAGTGTTTACTTGGTCCGGCAGATGCCATTTTTTTTGTGGGCGGGGAGGAAAGCGCCGGTCCCCAGGCAGTCTGGCTGCGGCGGCGGTCCGCGGGCATCCGCCGGCTGGGGTACGGCTGCCAGGCCTTTCGGGACGGCGGCCAGGGCGCGGGACGGGCGGCGGCGCGGGGACCCATGGCAGGGCGGGATGCGGTTCCGGCCTGATAGAAATTGTAAGAGCGGCGCGGCGGCTTCGGATGGGAACCAGGGCAATTCGGCGCAAAATCTGATGATTTTGCACCTCAGTGCCCTTCAGACGTCGGACGTGTAGTCCGCCGTCTGTCCCATCCGCAGCTGCCGCGCCGCTCTAACAATTTTTTATCAGGTCGGAACCGCATCCCGCCCTGCCATGGGTCCCCGCGCCGTCGCCCGTCCCGCGCCCTGGCCGCCGTCCCGAAAGGCCTGGCAGCCGTACCCCGGCTGGCGACGCCCGCGGACCGCCGCCGCAGCCAGACTGCCTGGGGACCGGCGCTTTCCTTAGGAGTGTGTTTGAGAATTGCGCTCCGAGAGGTAGCGTTATGGTTTGTGGAGAATTTGTTCCGGATCCGGAGACGTGTCGGGCTGTGGGGACTGCTTTCTGGTCTATCGGAAGGTAGTTTCTTCGACTAGGATTTCCCAATGGCCGTTATGACTGCTGCCTACTCTCTTGATAATCTGTTGCTTTTTCATCTTGTTTAAATAGTATTTAACCCGATTTACTGTCCAACCTAATTCCAACGCTAACTCTTTTTGGGTCATTGATGGCTGATTATGCACCAAAGTTAACACAGCTTTATCTGCTTTGCTAAAAAGGTTGTCCTCTGATTGGTGGGTAGTTTGGGCAGGAGTTGGGGTGGTTTGGGTAGGAA
>JAGHIA010000042.1 GCA_017887445.1 Fusicatenibacter sp. | reverse complement strand
TTTGCGGAATTTACAACAGACGGCAGCAAGACGCTGAACTTCTCGGCGTTGAAAACACAAGATAATTCCCAGGTAAAAGCAGGCTCCTACAGCGGAACGATTACCTTTAGTGCGGATATTACCCAGTAATCAGAAAGGCTGTAAGGATAGCCGGTGTTAAATTTGTGTATGCCATGGACGGCAGGAGGAATGAAACTATGAAGAAAAAATTAGCGGCAGGAATGTTAAGTGCGGCGCTGGTGGCAGGGATGGTGTTCCCGGTGTATGCACAGGATACACAGAAAGGGGAGGTTACTGTGACAGCAACGGTGGACTCTGCTTATACCCTTAGTGTACCAAAAGTTCCGGTGAATATTCCTTATGGACAGGTTAATACGGACTTAGAAATAACCGTATCCGGTAATGTGGCATCTGATAAGACCGTCAGCGTGACCACAGTGGACGGAAGCCTGAAAAGTGGAAATCTGGAGCTTCCTTATACAATAGATTCGACTGCGCTTAGCTGGGCAGGAACGGAGATTACCAAAGACGGAACTACGAAAAAGGGTGTATTGACAATCAAGAAGGAAACATGGGATGCGGCGCAGGCAGGCACTTATACGGATACAGTTACCTTTACGGCAACCATGCAGTAATCATACAGCCAGTACAAATTTCTTGAGAAAGGAGGGATTGACGTGCGGATGAAACGATTGCTGGCTGTCATGGCCGGCGCATTGTGTTTCTGTTCCGCCCTGCTGTTTCCCGTTCAGACGCAGGCGGCAGAGCAGAGCAACGGAACAGTGACAATTACAACCACGGTTCCTGAAACCCATACAGCCACGCTTTCGATTACCGGAGAGGGTACGGTTACCGTGGACGGGAAAACGTATACGGCACAAAGCCAGGAACTTGAGATTCCCCGTCTGGAGGAACTTGTGTGGACATTTACTCCGGCAGATGGATATGAACTGGATGCGGTTCTGTATAACGGGACAGATGTGACCGGGAAACTTGCAGACCAGAGTTATAAGGCTGATCCGGTATATGAGAACGGGACGGAAGTCAGTGTGACCTTTACAAAGGAGAGCGGCAAAGAGAGTGACACGGAAAAAGGCACCGGGAACAGTGGACAGCAGTCCGGAGGGACTTCATCCGGTAAGGATTCTCCAAAGACGGGCGACCCTTCTGATATTTATCCATGGATGATTACATTTTTCGTATCGCTGTCAGCGGCGGGAGGAATCGGCCTGATTTCAGTTAAAAAGAAAAAGAGTGAGAGCGATTAGGATAAAAGGCAGCCGGAAATCTATTGGAGAGTACGGCTGCCTTTTGCCGGATATGCTTATTTTGTAACCCTTATGAAGATTTATCTTTTACAAAGAAACAGAAGCATGGTTACAGGAAAATGTAATCTGAAAAAAAATATTGGTGTCGGCAAGGAATTTGTTACTTGCCGTTTATTGACTTGGGACAACCTGCGTATGTGGATTGTCCCTTTTTTCATGAGGGGAGGTATCGGTATGTGTAAATATCCATAGAATTTCCGGTTTCAGGTACAGCGCGAAAAAGTTTTTCAAGTTTTTTCCTGAAAACTTTCCGGTTTGGCTCTCCCAGATGTGTTCTATTAGTATGAGGGGGTGAGAAAGACCACGCTAAAAATCTGAATAAGGAGGGACTTGTCATGCCATTTCCCTCTGACCGTGAAACACGTATTTGCGGGATGTTTGATTCTTTTTGTAAAAAGGTATCCTGCAATTTTCTCAGAAATTTAGAGCGGGACGAAAGTAATAGAACGAAACATTATTCTGACGAGCCGGTAGAGTACCTGCTGGAATTTGTAGGCCATGCGGACGAGTATCCTTCGGATTCTCTGGTTTTGGATCTGGACGGATATTCCTGCATGATGGAAAGCGAGATTTTATTTGAAGCATTGCTGGCATTAAAGGTAAAGGAGCGGCAGGTATTGCTGCACAGCTTCTGGCGCGAGTTTACCGATGTAGAGATTTCAAAAGAAATGGAGGTGACGGCCCGGACGGTTTATAACCTGCGGCAGCGGGCGTATAGCAAGATCCGGGAATTTTATGAACGAAGGGGACGAGATCCATAAATTGAGCTATGACCTGATACATAGGGCGGCTCATGGGGAGCGGGAGGCGTTGAATGCGCCATGTTGTTGTAGGAACAATATCCCCAATCCCCGATATAGATGTCTTTTGTCCCGGGGATAAGGGGGATGCGGTCCACCATGGTACAGAAGGCGCGAAACTCGTCCTTTTCATGGACAGGCTGGAGGACTGTATCCATGTACAGATGACAGTCAATGTCAAACAAGCAGTTCAGATGGACGTTGTAAAAGCCTTTGCTGGAATGGCCTTGAGAAACCAGGTAGCTATCGGAAGAAAAACGAGGAGTACTGGAGAAAGTGGAAGTGGAACCATCAGCGGCAAGGCAGCGGTATCCTGGGACAGAGCGAAAGACAGACTGCTCCATGCTGGTAAGGGAAGCAGTGAAGCCGCTGAGCACTTCCTGGATGGCTTCAGGTCTGAGTTTGGCCCGTTGCTGACGGAAGGCAGAAGAAGTGGGTGCATCGGGGTCGAAATCAAAGAAATCGCGCACATTTTGACGTCATTGTCAATACTAAAAATAAAAAAATAGGTTAGACCCCTCTTAAAGAGTAACGCTGAACCAATGTCAGTGAACTGCATTTCATGCAGTTTCGCGCTGCAGGCCTAGGGATTTTCGCGCATTCTGCGCGAAAACACCTCGCGGGATAGTCGCAGGCTAAACTGTTACAAAGAGATAGCACTTTTCCTTGAAGTCTATTGACAATCATCTTGCCATTCATTATAATCCATGTTATATAACAAAAGTTATATTTAAAAAGAGGGGGTGTGATAAATGCCGCCAAAGGCAAAAGTTACAAGAGAAATGATTATAGACGCTGCATTTGAAATAATTAGAAATACCGGTGTTGAAACCGTTAATGCACGAACTGTATCAAAAGAATTGAATTGTTCCACTCAACCTGTTATGTACCATTTCAAAACAATAGAGGAATTAAAAAGAGCAGTATATGAAAAATCAGATGAATACCATTCCGCTTATATCATGGATATTCACAGCAATCATCCAATGAAAGACATCGGCTTGAATTACATTCAGTTTGCAGTAAAGGAAAAAAATCTGTTTCGTTTTCTGTTTCAATCCAATGAGTTTTTAGGCAAAAACATTTCTGAATTGATAAACGCAGAGGAATTACAGCCTATGATAGCTATCCTCAGTCAAGAAACAGCAGTCAATATAGAGCAGGCAAAAATTATTTTTCGGTCATTATTCTTAATTGCACATGGATATGCCAGTATGTTTGCAAACAACGAAATGGAGTATGATGAGCAGACGGTTTTATCCGATTTAAGTTTGATATTTGACGGAGCAGTCAAGGCGTTGAGAGGGGGATTTTAATGTATCGTTTATATAAGAAAAGTGAATTGAATTTTTCTCTGGTGTGGATTATTGCCTATGTTGTTTTACTTAGTTTAGCAGACAGCCTTTCGGCTTTTCTTGGTACGTTAAAAATAATAACCGCCCCAGTGTGTATTATCTTTGCTTTGCTTATTTTAGGTTTTATAAAAAAGCATGACCTTTGGGGACAGTACGGGTTATGTTCTTTCAAGGGGAATTTGAAAAAATATCTGTACTTTATTCCGCTGATATTGATTACAAGTGTAAATCTATGGAACGGCATTACAATAAATGCTTCTATTGCGGAAACTGCTCTATTTATTGTAAGTATGACTTGCGTCGGAGTTATTGAGGAAGTTATCTTTCGTGGGTTTCTTTTCAAAGCCATGTGCAAGGATAATATAAAATTTGCAGTTTTCATTTCAAGTATCACATTCGGTATGGGGCATATTGTAAACTTACTGAACGGCAAAGATTTGATACCCACGCTCTTACAAATTTGTTATGCAGCAGCAATAGGTTTTTTGTTTACGATTATATTTTACAAAGGAAAAAGCCTTTGGCCTTGTATTATTACACATGGAGCAGTTAATTCTTTCAGCGTTTTTTCTGTCAATAATTCTTCGTTGAGGTGTGCTGTAATAACTGCCGTTATATTATGTATTATTTCCATTGCATATGCGTTATGGATATTGAGAAAAACTAAAAGGCTTGATAAAGATGAGAACAGAGATAGGCGGTGATGAAATTATATGCCGTCAACTATGTCCGAGTGGATACGCTGTCCTGTTTGTGGAAGTAAAACGAGATTGCAGATACGAAAAGATACGGAACTCAAGAATTTCCCGTTATTCTGCCCAAAATGTAAATAGGAAACTTTAATCAATGCTAAAGAACTGAATATCATGGTTATCCAAGAGCCAGACGCACAGACGCAGAGCCGATAACACGCAGATATAAAATGCGGTTATCGGCTCTCCCGTAGGGGATTCCCCAGCGCATTCAAATCATCAATCGGCATTATCGGTCATTTCAATAATGTTGTATCGTTCCGGTTTCCGGCAAGGAAAAAAAGCACTTGTGCTTGCCAATTTATATAGTGCATACATCAATAAAAATATTACGTTTAATGAATTTCAAAATTTCTCTTTGGTTTTAGATAGCTTTATGTTTTGTGATAAATATAACCTGTATTTATTATATCAACATGATTGTCAACTTAAAGAGATGCAGGACAGTTATGGAACGTCCTTATCTCTCTGACCTGCCCTACAAAAAGCGTGCTGTCTGGTAGCCAGATATGATATGAAACAGGAGGATTTAGCCAAGTTAGTTGGAGTACGCCGTGAAACGATTCTGTACTCCTTGATCCTGTTTTTTATCATTCCTGCGCCCCTTTTCGCTCTTTCCATTCCTGTATCATTAAAACAACTGTAAACATTAGAATGGCAATAGCAAAACTTAATCCAAAAACCATAGAAATAGCAGAAGAAATATCATAAAGCGTTGCGCAGATAAACATGAACGGAACAAGGGAAATCATTTTTGCAAAAAGGGCAAAAGTAGCGGGAACCCCACGAGCCATTGGAATTATCCGGAGTTTTTCTGTGCATCCGCTGAAATGATTCGAACAAATTCAGACGCCGCTGGCGTCAGGTCATCCAGATCGTTGGCAAATATCCCAATATCGAAGGAAATCTCCGGCGTGACGGGATATTTTCGATGTCCTGTCACCAGTGTGTCCATTGTGTACTCTGACAGGATGCCGATACCAATCCCATCCAAAACCATATGGATGGCGGTTTCCGCTGTTTGTACCTGGAGAAACTTCTCAACAGGAAGCGGCTGTTTCACATGATCCAGAATTGTTTCATAGGCAGGTTTGTTGATGACCAGCAGACTCGGCGGTGCGGTTAAGTCCACCTGCGAAGCGTCAGGATATTCCTTTGGGAACATCGCAGCCATTCGGTCATGGCATAGTGTGATCGAGTCGAACTTTCCAAAAGGAGAACAGGAAACTGCAAAATCCACTGCATGCTCCTCCACCATGCGGAAAATATCGTTAGGACTGCCTTCCTTGATTTCCACCGTCACGCCCGGAAACGCTGCCTGGTATTCCTTTAGAGCCTTTGAAAGAATGGTCGAAACAAGAGAAGTCAAGGCGGCGATACGCAGACGGCCCTCTACGAAATGGTTTTCCAGATAGGCTGCCTGTGCGATGCGGTTGTCCAAATCCTCTATTTGTTTGGCGAGAAGTAAAATCTTCTGCCCCACATCGGTCAGGAGCAGTCCATTGCGTTTGTCGCGAAAGAATAGCTTGACATTTAATTCTGTTTCCAGTTTTGAAATAGCGTTACTCACAGCAGGCTGCGTGATATACAGCATTTTTGCGACTCGTGTAATGCTTCCGCACTCTGCCACTTTAATAAAGATTTCCAGATTTCTATTCATCATCATTTGATTATCTCCGCATTATAAAAAAAGAATTTTACTTATGACGAATCTTACCATACAATAAGTGCAGAAGCAAGGGGGTGATCGTACTTGCGGAAAAACGAGGAGGTGAACTATGCCATACATTGAAGTAAAAACCACCAGACTATATCAACATCCTGGAATTTCAACCCCGGGGTTATGATGGGGAGATGGTCGATGTTACCAAGCGACAATGACAATACAAATCAATAAGGAGTGAAATGATGATGAAAACAATTTTTATCACAGGCGCATCTTCCGGCATTGGCCGGGAAACCACCAAATATTTTGCAAACCACGGCTGGCGGGTCATCGCCACCATGAGAAATCCGCAGAAGGCCGGGGAGCTGGCTGACCTGCCGGATGTGGTCATCATGCCGCTGGATCTGATGAACCCTGAACAGATTCGGGAAACCAGCCAAAAAGTACTGGCGGAGTATGATGTGGATGTGCTGTTCAACAACGCCGGTTACGGTATGATGGGGCCTTTTGAGAAACTGCCGGAGAGTGAGATTCGCAAGCTCTTTGATACGGATGTAATCGGGACCATGCTGGTAACGCAGCAGTTCATCCCCCATTTCAAAGCCCGTAAAGGCGGTGTGATCCTGACGACTACTTCGCTGGCTGGCATCATCGCCCTGCCCCGGGATGGCGCTTATGGCGCAGCCAAACGTGCCCAGCAGGGTATGGTGGAGTCCTTGTATTATGAATTAAAGCCCTTTGGCGTGAAGATGGCTGCTATGATCCCTGGTGGAACCAACACCAACTTCCAGACTCCCATCAATATTCTGGACGGCTATGAGGAGCCTGCGGCCAGACAGCGGGAATATCTGTTGGATGGCAACGCTGCGTTCCCCGGCCCGGAAGAAGCTGCTGTTGCGGTGTGGACTGCAGTAAACGACGGCAAGGATCAGATCAACTATCCGACGGACAGCGTGTGTCAGAAGCTCTACGGCCAATATCAGAGCATGAATGTGGAGGATTTCAAGACCTATTTCTATGACCGCATTTTTGGCGGCGTGGCACAGTAAAGAACTTCTCTACAAAAAGGGGCTGTCGGGAAATAGATAGCCCCCAGTTTTCCTGTTATGTAATCAGCTTTTCCAGCAGTTGAAGGCTTTCTTCCAGCTTGGGATTGGGCTCATCTGTATGCAGTCCTTTGCGGACACAACTTCGGATGTGTGTCCGCAAAATTTCCTGATTTACCCGTTTCAAAAGTGCTTGCGTGGCCAGTAATTGGTTGGATATATCTACACAGTAACGGTCATCTTCAATCATCTTTAGGATTCCATCCGGTTGTCCTCTGGTGATTTTTTCGGCAGTTTTTTGTGGCCGCCGGTAAGAATAACTACCTGAATACCAATCGCTTGCAGTTCTTCTATCGCTTGCTTGCTGGTGGGTTTTACCACATCCGCCACAGCAATCATTCCGATCAGTTTGGTTTCTTGTCTTTCCTGGTTAGAAGGATTTTTGATCCAAACGGGATAGTTTTTCGGTATAACGATCCAGTATTTCTTCAAGTGTAATACTACGCATGGCTTCTTCTGCCTGCTGCTGCACCAAATCATAGCAGTCCCGCAGTACCAGTTGGATGTTCATGCCCACACCGCAAGCTGGATTGGTGTGAGTATCCTGATGAAGCAGAGGTTTGTCGCCCTCCACAGCCTGGTACACGTCCAGCAATGTAATTTGACAGGGCGTTTTCGTCAGACTGGGACGGGGATGGCCTTTTACGCTTAAAAGCAGCCCGCCCCGGCGTAGAGCAGACATAAGCTGGCGGACATAACCGGCGTTGGTTTGGATGCTCTCGGCAATCTTTTCGCTTGTCAGATCGCAATTTGGATGCAGAGCGATAAATGCCAGAATGTGGACGGCATCGCTGAGTTTGGTAGGGTATTTCATAGCCTATCCCCTTTCTTGTCTTTTTGCTGTTAATTTTATTATAACAGCATATTGACAGAGACGCAAGCTGATGTTATGATAAGTTGAAGTAAAAATAAAAATAACAGCAAGAGAAAGGGATGGCAACAATGAGTTTTTATGAAGAACTGGTCACACAAACGCAAATGAATTATCAGCGTTATTACGGTCTTTGCTGTCCTCATTGCGGCGGAGAGGCTTTTCCCTGGGTCCGGGGATACGGCAATTTCCTTCAAGGTAAAAAATATGATGAGCAATACGAAAAAATCTCCCATTACGTGTTGGAGCATAAAGAAAAAAAGATTCTATTTCTGGAATTTGGCGTGGGCCGCATGACGCCTATGTTCATCCAGGAACCCTTCTGGAATTTGACCCTCAGTTTCCCTCGCGCCCGATATATCGCCGTCAATGACAAGTATAACTTCCTGCCCAAACAGTTGGAGGATAAAGGCATGGTCATTGTGGATGATATCGCCAAAGTCCTGCGCGATGCGAAAGAAACTATGGAAAATGGAGAGAAAAGACTGTGAGTGTTGGTACGCAGACATTGCTCCATGAACTAAATGAAAAAATCAACCGAGCAGATGTGATTGGCGGCGGTTCCGGCGTGTCCCGTGCGGCAGGCTATGACCACTAGCACTGGTCGCCAGCGCTGTCGGAAGGGCTGTCTTTGTTTCGGGAGCATTAGCGGAAGGATACCTATGTGACAATCAATCTGGGAGAGGTATATATTGCAGAGGATATTAAAGAGAAATCCTTTGGACTTGACGGACGCTTAGACGAACTTCTTCCTGCCCTTCGGGAGGCGTGTGAGATATGACTATATTCTGTTAAACAATCCAAAATGCAAACTGAGAATTTGTCTTTTTCTTTGTGTTCAAGATTATCTTTCCGGAAGGTGAGACAAAGAAATGACAGGTAGTGAACTGACAAGAAAGGGGAATATGTTTGAAGAACGAACAAAAACGGGCTTATTATGAAATGCTGAAACCAGCAGTAGAGCGTTTGCGGGGAAAGAATCCTGAAGAAATCGCAAGAAAAGCGGGAGTGCTTTTCAACTCGGAATATTCTGTATTGGAAGTTCCTATTCTGGGCAAGACTTATGAATTTCATTTGCCCACATATACATGTCGGGGAGAAATCGAGGAATGGATTCATCTTGTTACGCTGCATTACTTAGATTTAGCAGATGGTACCCCTGTATCCTGGCGGTTGATTACTTTTGGGAATATGAAAGACGGCCTTATCAGAGGTACCGGATTTGACCGAACGGCTGATATAGAATTACAACGAATTCTGAAAGGAAAAAATCCGGAGCAGATTAAGAACGTTTGCCAAAAACTGGGAACAGATTTTGCCCAAAGCGGCAACAGTGATGTATGCGTAGTGTTGCCGTTTCTTCCTCGTATTCCGTTGGTTTTAAAAGTCTGGTTTGCAGATGAAGAATTTGACGCAACGGGAAAACTGTTGCTGACGGCATCTGCAGATCATTACCTGACAATAGAGGATGCCGTAACTGTAGGAGAAATTGTATTAAAGCAAATCAAAATTCAATTTGAAAAAGAACGTCCGTCTTGAATCAGATAACTTTCAAGACCGGATTTCATATACAGGGATGTTATTGTTTTGTTGATGGAATTGTGCAGACGCAGGTTCAAAAACTCGTTAAAAAAGGTTGGATTGATAGTAAACCGGGCGCCGAATGGAATACTGGATGAGGGAACAATGGAATATATGAAACAGTACGGAAGGAAAGACCTATGATTAATTTTGCAAATTGTGAAGATATACGTCAAATGAAAACATTTGAAGAAATTGATTGCCCTCATTGCGGCGCGAAAGCGGGCATTGAGGTGATTATTCAGGATGGCCTATCTGTAGGGGAAAGCATCTGTGACGAATGTGGTTATACAATACCGGAAGGTGTACATATAGAACCCCCCCCCGCTGCTTGCAGCGGGGTTTTTGACTGCGTAGAAACTCAAAATGCCAGTTTATTGAATAAACGGTTACTTGTTTGGAAACTTATGGAGATTTGCATCTTGACTTGAGGTTTGGGAAAGAGTAATATCAAGAAAAAGCCAGGAGGTGGAGCACAATGAAGCAGTGGATGAATCTTGCAAAAAACCTGATGATGACGACGCAGTTTGGGTTTTCGCTTGTGACGCCGCTGCTTTTGTGCATTGGTCTTTGCTGGCTTCTGACGGCGAAAGCCGGGGCCGGCGGCTGGGTGTATCTTCCGGGGTTTCTTTTTGGCCTGGGTGGTTCTGGCATGACGGCCTGGAAGCTGTATCTGGCCGAGACGAAAAGGGATAAAAAGAAGGAGCAGGAGAGCCAAAGGGGCTGTTCCTTCAACACCCACGAGTAAATGACCGGACGGGCGCAAAAAAACAGAAATGGAGAACGATATGAGCATTTTTTCAGAAAAGCTTCAGCCTGCCGTAAAGCGGGAGACGAAAAACGTGGCGGTGAGCACGGCAGTGGGCGTGCTTCTGATGTGGCTGGTGTATGCGGTACTGCACGCGGCGATGCCGGACAAGGTGCCGTTTGATTATACGGTGATCCTGGCAGGGATCGGCGGCGGCGCGGTGGCAGTACTGAATTTTCTGTGGCTGGGAGTCACGGTCCAGAAGGCGGCGGCAGCCGGGGCGGACGATGCCAGACTGCGGCTGAAGGCCAGTTACAGCCAGAGGATGATGTTTCAGATGCTTTGGGCGGTGGCGGCCATCGTCGCGCCATGCTTTCACTTTGTAGCGGGACTTCTTCCGCTTTTATTTCCTTCTGTGGGAATAAAAATCCGGGGAATCATCAAAAAATAAAGGGAAACAACGTAACGGTCTGTCCGGTTGAATGGTTACGAAACGCAACTGTCTGGCCAGTTGGACGGTTACTGCGAAACAACGACAAAAGGATGCAGGACATCGGAGGAGGTGAAACGTATGGAACTGGATGTGTCAGGCGCGAAGGTCTTTTTTACCATCCACACGGATCTTCCAATCCTGGGAGATCTCCAGATCAGTGAGACGCTGGTGGTAAGCTGGCTGGTGATGCTGATCATCACAGGCCTGTGTATCTGGCTGACCCGTGATCTGAAGGTGGAGAAGATTTCCAGGCGCCAGGCGGTGGCGGAAATGCTGGTGGAGACGGCGGAAAATTTTGTCATTGGAAATGCCGGAGAAAAATTCCGTAAGCTGGTCCCGTTTGTGGCGGCTTTGTTTGCCACCAGCCTGGTATCAAATCTCGTCAGTCTTGTGGGATTGTGGAGTCCGACGGCGGATCTGTCCACGGAGGCGGCCTGGGCGGTGGTGGTGTTTGTCATGATCACGGCGCAGAAGATCAGGTCCGGCGGTCTGGGCGGCTATCTGAAAGGGTTTACGACGCCCATCGCGGTGATGACGCCCTTCAATATTCTGTCGGAGCTGGCGACGCCGATCAGCATGGCCTGCCGTCATTTCGGAAATATTCTTTCCGGCGTGGTCATCAACGGACTGATCTACGGGGCGCTGGGACTGGCCAGCGCGAAGCTCCTGGGACTGCTCCCGGGATTCCTGGGAAATGTGCTTTCCCAGATACCGGTCCTGCAGGTGGGACTTCCTGCAGTTCTTTCGGTGTATTTTGACTGGTTCACAGGCTTTATGCAGGCGTTTATTTTCTGTATGCTGACCGTCATGTATATCGCGAACGCCGCGGAGGAATAGCCGTGGGAAAAAGTATTGCTCCTGGAAAACGGGAGAAAAAATCAAGATCAAGGAGGATCATACTATGGAATTTCAGTTACTTGCAAAGGGCATCGCGTTGGCAGGATGTGCGATTGGAGCGGGTCTGGCGCTGATCGCCGGAATCGGACCTGGTATCGGAGAAGGAAATGCGGTTGCGAAGGCTCTGGAGGCGATTGGCCGCCAGCCGGAGTGCAAAGGAGATGTGACACCTACCATGCTGCTGGGATGCGCCATCGCGGAGACGACCGGTATCTACGGTTTTGTAACCGGTCTGCTCCTGATCTTTGTGGCGCCGGGCATGTTCATGAATTTCCTGGCATAAGCGGGATACGGCTGTAACAAACTAAGAGACAGGAGGTTGCGGAAATGACGGAAGTACAGGAGCTGGTGGGACTTGTGCCCTGGACGTTCCTTGCGCAGATCGCGAATCTGTTTATCCAGGTCTATCTGATCAAACGTTTTCTGTTCAAACCCATCAACAAGATCCTTGAGGAGAGAAGGGCGAAGGCCGACGCCGTGCTTCAGGACGCCGACAAGGTGCGTGAGGAAGCAAAGGAGCTGAAGGCCGAGTACGAGCAGAACATGCTGGAGGCGAAGAACAAAGCCGGCGAGATCCTTTTGACCGCCCAGAAGACAGCGGAGGCTCAGAGTGAGAAGCTTCTGAAAGAGGCGGAGCAGGAAGCCGCGGCCATGCGCTCCCGGGCGGAGAAGGACATCGCCCAGGAAAAACGGAAAGCTGTGGGCGAGATTAAGAACGAGATCGGAGGTATGGCAATGGAGATTGCCGGAAAGGTGATCGAGCGAGAGATCAATCAGGAGGACCACGCGAAACTGATCGACGAATTTATTTCAAATGTAGGTGAGGCGTCATGACACAGGCTGCGAAGCTTTACGGCGGCAGTCTCTACGACCTTGCCGCCCAGGAAGGACGTTCCGCGGCCATAAAGGAGGAGCTCCTGGAGGTGCGGAAGCTGTTTTTTGAAAATCCCGATTACATCCGTCTGCTTTCCGAGCCGTCAATCCCCAAGACCGAGAGAACCGGCCTTGTGGAGGAGGCTTTTGGCGCGCAGGCAGAGCGCTATCTGGTGAATTTTATAAAACTGTTGTGCGAGAAAAATCTTCTTTCGGAATTTTCCGGCTGCTGCGAGGAATTTGTGCGGCGCTACAACGAGGATCACGGGATCGCCGTGGCCGTTGTGACCAGCGCGGTGCCATTGAGCACAAAGCAGGCAGAGGCTTTGCGCAGCCGTCTGGAAACGATAAGCGGAAAGAAGATTGAGCTGATCCGGAAGACGGACGCTTCCGTTCTGGCGGGCCTTCGGGTGGAGCTTGAGGGGAAGCGGCTCGACGGCACGGTACAGGGCCGTCTGGCGGGCATCTCCGGAAAACTGGATGAAATCATTGTTTAAAGGATGGGAATGGAAGTTTGGAAGTAAACTTCCAAATCTACCATTATTGGCGTAGCAAGTGCGCCATGAAAGGGGTAAACATGCAATTAAAACCTGAAGAAATATCCAAGGTCATCCGCAGCCAGATCAAATATTACGACAACGCCATCCGGCAGGACGAGACGGGCACGATCCTGATGGTAGGAGACGGGATCGCCAGAGTCAGCGGCCTGGTGAACTGTATGGCGGGCGAACTGCTGGAGTTTGAGGACGGTAGCTTTGGTCTGGCGCAGAACCTGGAGGAAAACAGCGTGTCGGTGGTGCTTTTTGGCTCAGACGAACGCATTGGCGAGGGCCAGACCGTAAAGCGCACCGGAAAAGTTGTGTCCGTACCGGTGGGGGAGGCCATGATCGGCCGCGTGGTGAATGCCCTGGGACAGCCGATCGACGGAGCGGGCCCCATTGCGGCGGAGGAATACCGCCCTATTGAAAGTCCCGCGCCGGGCATCTGTGAGCGGCGCTCCGTATATGAACCCCTGCAGACGGGCATCAAGGCCATCGACGCCATGATCCCCATCGGAAGGGGACAGCGTGAGCTGATCATCGGCGACCGCCAGACGGGTAAGACCACGGTGGCGTCGGATACGATCATCAACCAGAAGGGCAAGGACGTAATCTGCATCTATGTGGCCATCGGACAGAAGCGATCCACAGTGGCTTCTCTGGTGGAGACACTGATGAAAAACGGCGCTATGGATTATACTATTGTGGTGGCGGCCAGCGCTTCCGAGGCGAGTCCGCTGCAGTATATCGCCCCCTATTCGGGCTGTGCCATGGGCGAATATTTTATGTATAAGGGAAAACATGTGCTGATCATCTACGACGATCTTTCCAAGCATGCGGTGGCCTACCGTGCCCTTTCCCTGCTGATCCGCAGGCCCCCTGGCCGCGAGGCTTATCCGGGCGATGTATTCTATCTGCATTCCCGGCTTCTGGAGCGTGCGGCGAAGCTGGACGATGCCCACGGCGGCGGTTCCCTGACGGCGCTGCCGATCATCGAGACCCAGGCAGGCGACGTGTCGGCTTATATTCCGACCAACGTGATCTCCATTACAGATGGACAGATTTTCCTTGAGACGGAGCTGTTCCATTCCGGCGTCATGCCGGCTGTGAACCCGGGTATTTCCGTGTCCCGCGTGGGCGGAAACGCGCAGATCAAAGCCATGAAGAAGGTGGCCGGAACCCTGAAGCTTCTGTATTCCCAGTACCGGGAACTCCAGAGTTTCGCTCAGTTCGGATCGGATCTGGACGCGGACACCAAGGCGCGTCTGGAGCAGGGCGCCCGGATCGTGGAGGTGCTGAAGCAGGGACAGAACGCGCCGGTTCCGGTGGAAAAGCAGGTGGCGATCCTGTACGCGGTCACCAAAGGAATCCTTGCCCGGGTGGCTGTGGAGGATGTGAAGGCTTACGAGTCCGGTCTGTATCTGTATCTGGATACGGACGCTGATGGCGCGGCTGCGATGGAGGCGATCCGCTCCACAGGAAACCTGGACGCGGAGACGGAAGAGAAGCTGAAAGCTTCCCTGGAGGCGTACACAGACAGCTTTCTGGATACGAGGCCCGGGGAACAGGGGTAAAGGAGGAAGCGCATGGCTGCAAATATGAAAGCAGTGAAACTGCGGATCAAAAGCGTCCAGAGTACCATGCAGATCACCAAGGCAATGGAACTGGTGGCGTCCTCCAAGCTGCGCAGGGCGAAGGATCAGGCGGACGCCTGCCGCCCCTATTTCCGCGAGCTGTATGAGACGCTGCAGGAGATCGCCGAGGGCAACACGGACTTCACTTCCGTGTATGTGAAAAAGCCGGTGCAGGAGACCTGGTGCTATGTGATGCTGGCGGGCGACCGTGGACTGGCGGGCGGCTACAACAGCAATCTTTTCAAGGCGCTGGAGGCTGCCGCCGGGGACAGGAGTTTTGTGGCGCTGCCCCTGGGCAAAAAGGCGCTGGAATACTGCCGCCGAAACGGCATTTCCGTCCTTACGGATCAGTTCGCGGAGATTGCGGACATTTCCGTGGCGGACTGCTTTGCGATGGCAAAGCTGCTCTGCCGGGAGTACCGGAACAAGACCATTGGGCACATTGAGCTGTGCTACACGAGATTTCTTTCCATGCTCTCTCAGCAGGCGGATGTGATATCTTTGCTGCCCCTTTCGGATCTGGACCGGAAAAGTATGGAGGAAAAGAAACGGATTCGGAACCTGATCCTCTATGAACCCAGCGCCGAGGAGGTCTTCGACGCGATCGTGCCCGAGTATCTGGCCGGACTGCTTTACGGCGGTGTCTGCGAGGCCAGAGCCAGCGAGCTGGCAGCCAGAAGGACAGCCATGGAGTCAGCCACCAGCAACGCGGAGGCAATGATCGGGCAGCTGAATCTGTATTACAACCGGGCCCGTCAGGCCAGCATCACCCAGGAGATCACAGAGATCGTGGGCGGCGCGGAAGGAATTTGATGTCTGAGTGTGTTTGCCGCAAACACTTGCTGTTTGCGGCGTGAGAACATGATTCAGGTGTGAGCGGCTCCCATTGGCGAAGCAAATTTTCATTGGAGCCGTGAAGTTACTGTGAACAGTAACTACAGAATGAATGCTTAAACATGCTCTGGCAGGGAACCAGAAATAAGGAGATTCGTAGAATGAGTGAAAAACACATTGGCGAGGTGGTGCAGGTGATCGGACCGGTGCTGGACATCCGTTTCGCGCACGACGAGCTGCCTGCAATGCTCAATGCCATAGAAATAGACAACAAGGGAGTGAAGCTTACGGCGGAGGTCGCCCAGCAGGTTGGCGACAATGTGGTCCGCTGTATCGCCATGAACTCCACCGACGGCCTGGTAAGAGGGATGAAGGCCGTAGATACGGGAGGCCCCATCACGGTGCCCGTGGGCGAGGAGTGCCTTGGCCGCGTGTTCAACCTTCTGGGCGATCCCGTAGACGAGATGCCGGCGCCAGAGACGGAGGAACGCTGGCCCATTCACCGCCAGGCGCCGTCTTATGAGGAGCAGATGCCGGCCACGGAGATCCTGGAGACGGGGATCAAAGTCGTGGATCTGATCTGTCCCTACGCCAAGGGCGGAAAGATCGGTCTGTTCGGCGGCGCAGGCGTGGGAAAGACCGTGCTGATCATGGAGCTGATTCACAACGTAGCCACGGCGCACGGCGGACTTTCCGTCTTTACGGGCGTAGGCGAGCGTACCCGTGAGGGAAACGATCTCTACAACGAGATGAAGGAGAGCGGCGTTATCGACAAGACGGCGCTGGTTTACGGACAGATGAACGAACCGCCGGGAGCCCGTATGCGCGTGGGACTCTCCGGCCTTACCATGGCGGAATATTTCCGGGATGTGAAAAACCAGGATGTACTTTTGTTTATCGATAATATTTTCCGTTTCACCCAGGCAGGTTCGGAGGTGTCGGCGCTGCTTGGACGTATGCCTTCCGCCGTTGGTTACCAGCCGACGCTGGCTACGGAGATGGGAGCGCTGCAGGAACGCATCACTTCCACGCGAAAAGGTTCCATCACCTCCGTGCAGGCGGTTTATGTGCCTGCGGACGACCTGACCGACCCGGCTCCGGCCACGACCTTTACCCATCTGGACGCCACTACGGTGCTTTCCCGTGAGATTTCCAGCCAGGGTATCTATCCGGCTGTGGACCCGCTGGATTCCACCAGCCGGATCCTGTCGCCGGAGGTTGTGGGAAAAGAGCATTACGAGATCGCCCGTGCCGTGCAGCGGGTGCTGCAGCGCTATAAGGAGCTCCAGGACATCATCGCGATCATGGGTATGGACGAACTTTCAGAGGAAGACAAGCTGACGGTAAGCCGGGCCAGAAAAGTGCAGCGTTATCTGTCCCAGAGTTTTTCTGTGGCGGAGCAGTTTACCGGTATGCCCGGCCAGTATGTGCCGCTGAAGGAGACGCTTCGAGGGTTCCGTATGATCCTGGACGGAGCGTGCGACGAGATTCCCGAGAGCTGTTTCCTGTTCGCGGGTACCATCGACGATGTATTTGAAAAGGCGAAGAAGCAGTAAAGGAGGCCGTCTATGAAAACATTTCCATTGCGGATCGGTACGCCGGACGGCCTGCTGTTCGAGGGCGAAGTGGAGCGCGTGTTCTGCCGGACGATCATGGGGGATCTGGAGATCCTGGCGGGTCACTGCAATTTCTGCACGGCCCTGGGAATGGGCAGAGCCTTCGTGGTCCTTCCGGATGGTGGGAAGCGGGAGGCGGCCTGCATCGGCGGCATGCTTTCCGTCATGGGCGGCGCCTGCAGCCTTCTGGCCACCACCTGGGAGTGGAAAGAGGATATCGACGAGAAGCGTGCCGGAGAGGCGAAAAAACGGGCGGAGAAGCTGCTGGCCCAGGGTGGCCTGACAGATCAGGAGTTTAAACTGGCCGAGGCAAAGCTTAAGCGTGCGCTGGTGCGTTTGGGTGTGAAGAACTAAGAAGTAAAAGAACTGCAGAACGAAAGCGCGCAAGAGTGGGCAGCGTTCAAAGAGAGAGTTATAAAGTTCCCTGTTTTTGGGGATTTTGTAACTCTTTTCATTTGCACGAAAACGATTCGTTATTCCCCGTATCCCGTTTCCTGGACCGCGTCCTGCAGTTGTTTCAGAAAAATCTTAACCGCAGGCGAAAACGCCTGATATTTTTTGGTGACGATATACAGGTCAACCGAAAGTTCCGGGACAATGGGCCGGAAAGTCAGGTTTCTTCCCTGGGTATTCACCAGACGGTCCAGGCAAAGGGCGTAGCCGATGCCGTGCTCCACCAGAAAGGTCGCGTTGTAGATCAGATTGTAGGTGGCGACCACGTTCATAACGGAATAATCCGAACCAAACCATTCCAGTTCCTGGTGGCCGGAAAAAGTCTGTTCGGACATGATCATGGGCAGAGCTTTTAACTGGTCGATGTTGATGACATCCTGGCGCGCCAGCGCACAGTCTGCCGGCATCAGCAACCCGTAAATATCTTTTTGCTGCAGGCTGAGGTAATCATATTTCTCCTGACGGATCGGTCCCAGAAGGAGTCCAAGATCTGCCAATCCCTTATCCAGACGGTCCAGAATGATATCTGCGTCGCCACTGTGCGTATGAAGCTGGACATCTGGATACTTGTTATGGAAATCCGCGAGAAGGCCGGCAATCCGGTCCATAGCTATCGTCTCGCCGCAGCCGATGGTGATATGGCCACCCAGCAGGGTCTCCTCTGTATGGAAAGCGGCTTCGGTGTTGTCCATCAGCTCCAGGATTTCCTGTGCTTTGCCGCGGAGAAAAGTTCCCTCTTCTGTCAACGTCAGCTTTCGCTTGCCCCGGATAAACAGCTGCTTGCCAAGCTGCTGTTCCAGTTCCATCATCTGCTTTGACAGGGTTGGCTGCGCAATATAAAGGGATTCCGCAGCCTTGGTAATATTCAGTTCCCTCGCGACGGCGAGAAAATATTGCAGCAGTCTCGTCTCGATCATTGAGGTTCTCCTTCCTTTTCTTTGTTTTTTCTTTATTGTTTTTCTGAACTGTTATTAGCAGTTCTTATTATGGTTCTCATTATCTCATTATATTTGTCCGAACCATTCCTGTCAACTATCATTATCTATTCTTAATAGCTGTTTGTAATTCTGTCTCCTGCGAATTATACTGTAAATACAGTGAAGTACAGCGAAGCCATAGCGGCGGCTGGAAGAAGGAGGTACAAAGCGATGGATGATATTCTGTTATACAACGGCGTGAAAATGCCCCGGGAAGGTTTTGGTGTCTTTCAGGTGCCCGGGCAGGAGTGCAAGGAGGTCGTTCTCAATGCGATCCGTACCGGTTATCGCCTGATCGATACAGCCAGTTCCTATCAAAATGAAGCTGCAGTGGGCGCGGCAATCAAGGAAGCGGCGGCGGATGGCCTGTTAAAAAGGGAAGACTTGTTTATCGCCACCAAAGCATACATTCAGGAGATGGGGTATGAAGGACTGAGAGAGGCGTTTACCCGTTCCATGGAAAAACTGGGATTGGATTACCTGGATCTGTATCTTATCCACATGCCGTTGGGCGATTATTACGGCGCGTGGCGGGCCATGGAAGAACTTTATCAGGAAGGTAAGGTCCGCGCGATCGGGGTGTGCAATTTTGACGCTGCCCGTCTGATGGACCTTTGCTATAACGTCAAGATAAAGCCGATGGTCGATCAGATCGAGCGTCATCCCCATTATCAGCGGACACAGGAACTTGCGGTGATGGAAAAGCTCGGCGTGCAGCCACAAGGATGGGCGCCTTTTGCCGAAGGCCTGAAAGGGATGTTCACAGAACCTGTTTTAACGGAAATCGCCGCAAAGCACGGGAAAACGGCCGCACAGGTTATCTTGCGCTGGAATGTTCAGCAGAATGTGATCGTCATTCCAAAATCCGTTCATACAGAGCGCATGAAAGAAAATCTGAACATTTGGGATTTTGCGCTGGATGAGGAGGACATGGTTAAGATCGCGGCACTGGATAAAAATGCTCCGTCCATGCTGGACTGTTCAAAACCCGGCGAGATCGACCGGCTGTACAACTATCTGAAAAATCCTGTGCTGACGACACTTTAAGGAGGTGAAAAATAATATGCTGAACATGGAAGTGAACGGAACAGACCTTCATATTGAACTGACACCGGGCAGTTCTTCAGCGGCACTGGAGGCGCTGTTAAAGGAAGGCCCATTGACGATACCCATGAAAGATTACGCGCATATGGAGAAATTTGGAAATCTTGGAACAAATCTTCCGCGCAATGATCAGCGCATTACGACCAAAGCGGGCGACGTGATTCTTTCTGAGGGAAATCTGCTGGTTATTTACTACGCGCCCAACACATGGAATTTCACCAGACTGGGCAAGGTGATCAATATGACAGAAAAGGAATTGCGAAAAGTTCTGGGAAAAGGGAATATTACGGCAACACTGTCGTGGAGGTGAGAGCACAATATCGAAAAGTTATTTCCTGTGATAATATATAAGCATTTTATTCGAAGCATAAACCATGATTGGAATCGCATTGGTGATGGTCTTAAAAGGAAAGAAACAGGAGGATGTAAAGAATGGACAACTATATCTGTAAATTAAGTGAAAATGTGGAAAGGAGCCATGTGCGCTATCCAAACCGTTATGGTCTTGTCCTTGCCGGAGACCTTTACACTGCCAGAAATCTGGACAAAAACGGCAAGGCGCCAGCGGTTGTTGTGGGTGCGCCCTATGGCGGCGTGAAGGAACAGGGTCCCTGCGTGTATGCCAACGAGCTGGCCCGGCGGGGATTTGTCGTCCTGACCTTCGATCCCTGTTATATGGGCGAGTCCGGCGGAGAACCGCGCCATGTATCTTCCCCGGATCTGTTCAGTGAAAATATCAGCGCAGGAGTGGATTATCTGGGACTTTTGCCCTATGTGGACCGTGAGCGGATCGCCGCCCTGGGCATCTGCGGCAGCGGCGGCTTCTCTCTCTCTGCGGCGGCGATGGATACCCGCATCAAGGCGGTCGTCACGGCCAGTATGTACGACATGAGCGTGGCCGCCCGTCTGGGACTGACGCCGGAGCAGATTCAGCAGCGGAAGGAGCAGCTGTCGCTTCAGCGATGGGAAGACGCAAAAAACGGCGGGCCGGAGTATATCCCTTCGTTCCCGGAAACTGCCGTAGAGACGGTTCCTGATGAAATGCAGGGCATCTGGCGGGAATTTTTTGAGTTTTATGCAACCAGGCGGGGACATCATCCCAATGCCCGCGGTGGATTTACCACAACCTCAGATCTGAGCTTCCTGAATTACGCGCTGAATGACCATATAGAGGAAATCTCGCCCCGTCCTGTTTTATTTGTTGTCGGCGAGCAGGCGGAAAGTCGTTTTTTCAGCGAGCAGGCATTTGAAAAAGCGGCGGAACCAAAGCAGATGTTGGTTGTACCCAACTGCAATCATGTGGACCTGTATGACGATACTTCAAAAATCCCATTTGATGCGATTGAAAAATTCCTGCGGGACAGTTTGCGATAGTAACTATTCAGCTGGCTGAATGGTTACCTGTGATAAGGAGGCGGCATGAAAAAAAGGATCGGCTTTGTATTGACTGTTCTTCTGCTGCTGACCGCTGTGGGATGCGCAGCTTCACGGGCGGCAGACGATTTTGAAGAGCAGCAAACGGACAGTGGCTCTCAGGCAAGATCAGAGAGCGCAGAGGAACCGCAGGCGGCAGCAGATGCGTCCGCCGGCGGTCAGACCCCAGGCGGGGAAAAGGAACAGGAGGAAGAAACCATGAGAATATCTGTGACATCGGGAGAGTATGAGATTGTTTATGCGTTGAACGACAGTCCGGCCGCGGCCCAGCTGTACGCCCAGCTTCCTTTGACGGTGGAGGTGGAACCGTTCAGCGATAACGAGATGACGTTTTATCCGGAAGCGCTGAGCGTTGAAGATACGCCGCTTTCCGATGGAGCGTCCGGTTCGCTGTCTTACTACGCGCCGTGGGGAGATGTGGTCATGTTCTACGCGCCCTGTACGCCCAACAACAGTCTTTATGAGCTGGGAACAGTGGTGTCCGGCGAGGAGAATATCGCCAGCCTGAGCGGGACCATTACGGTGTCGGCAGTGGAATAAAAACCCGGAGATTTATGAAATCTGCGAAAAAGGAAACCGGCTTTTATATTGATAGAAAGACGGAAAGGAGATAAAAAGACCGATACGAACGTCCGGACATGGGGAAAAGCGCAGACGGGACAAACGTAAATCGACAGAATTTTTCAGACTTTCGAAACAGTATATCCAATTTTGTCATATGAAGTCATTTCGTGTCCGTTTTCCTCCATTTTCCGCGCTTGAATTCCTGTTTTTTCCATGATACGTTTTCCATACGTCCATAAAAATGTTAAAGGAGGTATTGTGAAAATGGAGAAAACAGAAAACAACGGCTATCTGAAAGGGTTTGTTCCCTTTATCATAGCGGCCGCGGTCCTCAGTCTTTGCGGCGGGTTCACCGCGGCGATTCCAGCCAACGTGGTAACCGCATGGGGACTGGATTCCGGGGCCACTACATGGATCACTCTGGCATACTCTCTGGGCGCCGCGGCAATGGCGCCAATCATGGGAAAGCTGGGGGATGTTCTTGGACGGCGTACAACGCTTCTTCTGAGTATGCTGATCTATGGCGGCGGCCAGCTTCTGATCGCGGTTTGTCCCGACGGAGGGTTCGTTCCCATTCTGCTGTTCCGCTTCCTGGTTGGTCTTGGCGCCGCCGGGATCGCTCCTGTGGTCATGGCATATATCATGACTGATTTTCCCCAGGAAAAAATGGGACAGGGATTTGCCATCTATATGTTTGTATCCTGCGGTATGGTTATTTTCGGTCCCACGGTAGGCGGGATCATCATGTCCCTGACAGGCTGGCGTCCGGTTATGTGGATCTGTGTGGTCTGCTGTATCATCGCGCTGGTCCTGTGTTTTACAATGATAAAAAAAGATGAGGGTCCGACCAAAACCCTGGCGGGATTTGATTTTGCCGGCGCGGTCTTTGTCCTCGTATTTTTCTCGATGGTCCTTTCCATCCCCACATTTGGACAGAATTCCGGATGGACGGCCGCGCCTACGCTGGTCTGCATTGTCTGCGGGGTGGTCTCTTTCCTGATTCTGCTGGCAATCGAGAAAAAAGCCAAGAATCCGATTCTCAACGGAACGTTTATGGCGAGAAAGCGTTTTGTCCTTCCCGTCATCGTCCTGTTTCTTTCCCAGGGACTTCTTCAGTCCTGCATGACGAACATTATCATGTTTTCCATTTATACCACCGGCGACCGTACTTTGTCCGGAATCGCCACCTCGGTGATGTATGTGGGAATGGCGCTGGGAACCATCGTCATCGGACCCATGGCGGACAAGAAGGAACCTCGCAGCGTAGCCGGGATGGCGCTTGTGTTTGTGGCTGCAGGCGCCGCGCTGCAGATGCTTTTTTCCGCGGATACCGAGCTTCCTCTTATGTGCCTGTCCCTGTTCCTCATTGGCCTGGGACTTGGCGGAAACGGCACGATCTTTATGAAAGTTGTTCTGTCCGGTCTGGACCGGACGGCGGCTGGCTCAGGTTCGGGTACCTATAACGTGTTCCGCGATATGTCGGCGCCTTTTGGAGTGGCGGTTTTCGTTCCGCTGTTCTCCTCGGGAATAGCCGCCCAGACGGTGGAACTGATGGCTTCCGGGGTTGAGGAAGCGGCGGCGGCTGTACAGGCCTGCGTGAATTCGCTGCACACAACGGCGCTCGTTCAGGTGATCGCGGTGGTTCTTGGAATCGCAGTCTGCTTCATGCTTCCAAAAATCTATCAGGATCCAGAGAATACAAAAAAGGCCTGAAACGTATGGATTGGATACCGTTGTACAGGGAAACCTGTACAGCGGTATTTTTGTGCTTCAGGCACATTTCCGGTAATTTTTTGTTTCCAGGCAGGTTTCAATTTTTGTCTGAAAAAGTCTGTCAGAAACAGGCAAAAAGTGGTAATATATACATATTCTCGCGGAAAGCAAGGCGGTTCTGCTCTTTGACAACTGAATATGGATGATGTCATCGTCAGAACCCGTCTGCGGGCGCCAGTTTCTACATGGATGTCATATGGATGTAAACCTGTAGGATTTTACTTTTAAGGAGGAATGTCTTATGGAACACAAAAGTAAAAGTACATTTGCCGGTAAAAGCACGATCAGATGGACGCTGGAGGAGTCCGGACTTCTGACAGTAGAAGGAAAAGGAAAGATTGGCGACTATGACTGCGGCCGCAATCCTTCCGCGCCGTGGGGTGATGTGAAGGAGAAAATCACCATGGTTTGCATCCAGGAAGAAATTACGGAAATCGGCATTAACGCCTTCCGGGACTGTGAAAACCTGGAACGTGTGGTTCTTCTCCATTCTGTAAAAAAAATCTGCGCCTACGCGTTCTGGGGATGCGAAAATCTTGTCCAGGTAGAAACAGACCGCAAAGAGTTCCGATACATTTTTGATAAGCGTGAGTACAGAAATAAACGAGGGTGCAGAGAAGAGGATACGGTTGTCTTTGGACTGGAGTCTTTTCACGGTGTGCCATGGAGCAGGGAACGATGGGGCGGTTTTTATATTCAGGGCGATTGTCTCTACGTTACCTTTGCCGGAGAAGAGCGGGAGCTGACGGTGCCGGAGGGTGTCCGTGTGCTGAAGTCCTATTCCATGAACCATCTGGATGTTGATTCTGTGACGCTGCCCGGAACACTGGAAATCATCGAGGATTTTGCCTTTTCCAGTTCCAGAGTCAAAAGACAGATGATCCTTCCGGAGTCGGTGACAAAGCTGGACCACTATGCGCTGGCGGACAGTTCCATTGTGTGGCAGGATTCGTCCATCCTGAAAAAGCTGTTCGGAAATCCCAGGAGGCGGAAGGAAGAAGAACGAAAAAGGTTTCCCTCGTATTTCCACCAGTATCAGGTCTCCCTGAAAGGCAAAAAAGCCTATGGGAAATTCCGGAAGCTGCAGGTGACAAAGAACTGGCCGCCCCGGAAAGCGGACGGATCTTTTTCGTCCTATGTGATGACCACAGCATTGGATGTGGGAGAGAGCGTTTACAAGAGAATCCGCAAGGGAAACATTGTTCTTTGCGTGTCCTACGAGGACAACCGGGTGATCTGCGTCAAGTCCTTTGCCTGGGACGGCTATTACGAGCTTCCCAACGAGTATCTGATGTACCCGGTGATGGACGAGGACGACGGGTTGTGTCCGTGGAGGGATTCGTTCACTTATCAGGAAAAAGAGGACATTGTCTGGGCGTTCGAGGATTTTGACGGCGAGGAGCTGACGGAAAAAGGCGTGCTGAGGAACCTGCACCCGGACAGCCACGAGGAATGGTTCTGGTCCAGCGACAGCGGCAATTACGGCGGTCCGCTGGAACTGAGATTTTTAAGCATGTGGCTCTCCCTGCACCCGGAGGTAACGGTGGATTCCACAGAGGACAATCTGGAACGGGACAAGTTCCGGTGGTTTGTAAGTGTCTGAGATGTGGAAGGTAAGGAGGCCTTGCAACCGCTTGACGCAGCTGCAGGTGTTTGATAAACTAAAAGTCAAATCGAGGAGGGATCGAGATGAAGAAAACAGGAAGTATCTGCAGATGGGCAGCGGGCATTCTTTTACTGCTGATGGGAATGACCTTATGCGCTTCCAGCGTGCGCGCTGGGGTTTTGTGCCTGCTGGCGGGCGTGCTGACGCTGCCCATTGTATGGAAGAAGTTAAGAGAGGTAGTCAGATATCCCAGATGGGTAGCTGCCGTTGTGCCCCTGGTATTCTTTTTTTCAGCAATGGCGGCGGTGCCGCCCACGGAAGCGTCCAGCGGCGGAACCAGTCCCACAGCGCTGACGGACAGCGCAAAGACAGAGAACATGCGCTTGACCGCCGCGGATTCCGTACTCCAGGAGGAAACGCCGGAGGATTTGGTTACACCGACGCCAGACCCGGTGAATACAGCGGCTCCGGTACCGAAAGAATCCACACCGGCCGGAGAGATGACGGTACACTTTCTGGATGTGGGGCAGGGACTGTCAATCTTTGTCCAGTCCGGCGGGGAAACGCTGATCTATGACGGCGGCGACCGCGAGACATCCAGTTTTGTGGTAGCGTACCTGAAAGAACAGGGTGTAACGTCCATCGACTATCTTATCAGCAGCCATTATGATTCCGATCATGTGGCGGGACTGATCGGGTGCCTGAACGCCTTTGACGTGAAAAACGTGATCAGCAGCGACTATGTGCATGACAGCCAGACCTATCAGTCCTTTGTGGACACGGTGGAGAAACAGGGATTGACCATGCAGCACCCGGCGGTGGGAACCGCGTTCACCTTCGGCGACGGAAGCTTTACGATCCTGGCGCCCGCAGAGATCGACGCGGACGACAGCAACAACAACTCCGTGGCCATCCGCCTGGTCAACGGGGAAAACAGTTTTCTCTTTACCGGGGATGCCGAGAGCAGCAGCGAAGCCCAGATGTGCCGTCTGGATATGGACCTGTCCTGCGATGTGCTTGTGCCGGGCCATCACGGTTCCGCCACCGCCACCAGCTGGGAATTTCTCCAGGCCACAGTTCCGGAATACGCGGTGATCAGCTGCGGAAGCGAAAATTCCTACGGCCATCCGGATAAGGACACCATGGACAAGCTGGAGGCCATGGAGATCCAGGTATACCGGACGGACAAACAGGGAACGATCGTTGCCACATCCGACGGTACAACAATTCAGTGGAGCCAGGAGCCTTGCAACGACTATACGCCGGGCGACCCTGAAGATACCGGAACCCAGGCGGGAAGCGAAGCCCTGGCTGCCGGAAGCGGGACAAACGCCCAGGCTGCTGGAAACGGGTCGCAAAGCGGGACTCAGGCTGCGGGAAATGGCACACCGGCTCAGACTGCCGGAAATGATGCGCAGACTTCCAGCGAAACGGGGGCAGCGGAATCCGCTGGGCAATCGGGCGGTACCCAGCCATCCGCGGAGCAGCCGGCAGTATCAGAGCCTTCGGATGCCTCTGCCGGCGGCGCGAATACAGTCGTAGAGGCGACGCCTGCGGCGGAAGAGCAGGTATGGGTGTCCGCCACCGGCTCCAAATATCATAAGATACCGGACTGCGGAAACATGAATCCGGATAAAGCGCGGCAGATGACCCGTTCCCAGGCGGAAGATAAGGGGCTTGAACCGTGTAAGAAATGCTATTGAAGATAGCGGCGCAGCTCAAAAGTCGGCTTTAAATCGTGGGATTTTTCCTCGCGTTCATCGGTTTTGCTTTTCCGGAACAGGTGCTGTCTGTTTTTATGGAAACGACGCCTGAGATTCTGGCTGCCGCGCCTTCCTTAGTGAAACCTGTGTTTCTTTCGTTGTTTTTTACGGGCCAGGGAACCTTTAATAGCGGTTTGCGGTGTTGCAGGGTTGTTACCCGCGGCAGATAAGGGAGGTGTACACTCTTGTCTGCCGCGGGTATTCTTGTATAAAAACGGCAGGAATCAGCGGCAGTGGAAATAAGTGATGAATTTCTTTCAAACAGTTGACAAATTACTTCTACACGTGTAATATAATGGTATACTACAAAGATAGAAAAAAGATTCCCGGAAATCCGGAGGATTCAGAGAGTGTTTGAAAATTATTTTGTGCAAGACGTGTGTCATAGTTTGGGTGTGTGTAGCTTGCAGAAATGAATTTTCCAATACACTCCAGGGTGAAATCTGTGGAGAGAATGCGGAAAGAAGAGGGAGCGTATGGAAGATTTTGTGCTCTATATTTTGAAAATAAATATCCTTGCGGCATTGCTGATCATTCTGGCCTTGGCAGTGTCCGCATTTCTGAGCAGGAAATATTCTTTCTGGTGGAGAAGCTGGTTCTGGCTGCTGGTGGCCGTTGTTCTGCTGCTGCCGGTGCAAATACCGGATACATGGAACGTGATACATATCCAGTATGGAGAACAATCCGTCTCGCCGGAAAAGCTTTCGTCAGATATGCAGCTTCAGAAAATAGAGAATGAAAATCCAACAGACCCGGGAGCGTTGAATCTGCCGTCTGCTGAAGCGTTGTCTTCCTATAAGGTTTCTATCAACGGAAATACGATTGCTCAGGATCAGGGATTTGACATTACACGGGCAGCAAATATTTTTCTTATAGTCTGGATTTCTGGAACCGGTGTATATCTCCTGTATAGAATTTTTGGAAGCCATGTGATTCGCCGTGAGTTAAAACGCTGGAGTATGCCAGTGCCGGACAAAAGCCTCCAGATGAATTATCAGAAGTTGTGCAAGGAGATACGGCTTCGGCGGATTCCCAGACTGCAGATGAACGCAAAGCTGACGACGCCGCTGCTGTCCGGACTGCTGCGGCCGTGCATCTATCTGCCGTCCGACCAGTTTACAAAAAAGGAGCTGGAGCTTTTACTGAAGCATGAGGTCAGTCATTATCAGCACAGGGATCTGTGGTATAAGCTGATCCTCCAGCTAGCATGTATGGTATACTGGTTCAACCCCGCGCTGCATCTGATGAAACATGTTGCGGAGCAGGATTTGGAATTTCTCTGTGATGAGCGCGTGATGAAGGACGGAACCCATGAGGAACGGATGCAGTATAACTATCTACTGGCGCAGACGGCAGTGAGAAGCCGGAGCTTTTATGGATTATCCACCGGATTTAACGGAGACCTTGCAAATTTGAAGAAAAGGATGGTGAACATTATGAAAGCGGGAAAAAAGAAAAAAGGTGCAATATTGACCCTGTGCTTCGTGGCAGTGTTTTTGCTTTTGAATGTAATGACCGGATGTTCTGTAAAGAAGCCGCAGGATACGCCAGTGGATGCGGGAGGCGTAAGTGATTCAAAAGATAGAGAACCAATCGTGAAGTCAACGCCGGAGGAAACTCTGGAAACGACGCCGGTGCCAACACAGGGAGCATCTGGTGTTGGGCAAGAACCAACAATCGCGCCGACAGTGATTCCGCCAGAGCCGGAAACCACAGAGCCAGAACCGACAGAGCCGGTTGGAAATAACGGAACGGGAGAAGTTGATGATACCCCAGAGAATGTGCCTGAGACGGAAAATTCCGGAGACGCTGTCGAGCCTGTGCAGGCGAAGATTAATGTTTATGAAGGGGAATATAATCAATCAAATTTATATAGCGGTGCGCCTGGAACTGCTAATGAGGGGTATATTGTAAAGGTGACGAATGTTACAGATAATTCTTTTGATTTTACGATTTATTTGTATACATTCGATCCGGACACAAGCATCCAAAACGAGGAGCTTGTATTTAAAACCCACACAGCAGTGTTTATAGACGATGGGACAAAAGCTGTATATGATGGAATAGATTATGATCTGACATTCACGTTCCCTGATTATCATTCAGCATATCCGGAAGCAACAGACATGGAAATTTCAGGATATGCACCAGTTGAGGGAGAGACATTTATGAACAATCAGATTCCGGGACATGGTTTTAGTTAAAATATGAATACTTTTTACTTTACATGCTATAAAAGATAAGCGTAAAACAAGGCTTTCGGTACATTCGTAGTGACCGAGAGCCTTGTTTTTTATGAAATTTAGGAGCGACAGAATTAACTATTACAATTTATTTAATTTTCTCAGGTATCCATTGACAAAATGATTCTACAAGTGTAATATAATAATATACTACAAAGATAGAAAAACCGTAAAATGAAAAAGCTATTGTTTGATGACCACAAGATAGAAGATGGAAAAGAAGGGCAGATATATGGAAGATTATTTACTTTATATATTAAAATTGAACATTTTGGCGGCAATCATGATTTTGCTTATTTTAGGTGTATCAATCTTTCTGAACAAAAAATATTCCGTATGGTGGAGAAGCATCCTGTGGCTGGGGATATCTGTTATTTTGCTTCTGCCGGTGCGGATACCGGATTCATGGAGTGTGATCCATATTCGGATTCCACAGATTGCGGACACAAGAGAAGATACATCTGGGAATAAAGAAAATCCAAGCGTGATAAAGAAGGAAAAAGAATCAGAAGCGCAGTTAAACGAAAGCAATGAAAGTGGAGGAAAAACTGCGGTGCAAAATCTGCCAACAGAACGCCAGTCTTATTCAACTGGCAGCAGGCCAGCTGGGGCAGGATCCGCGGTTTCTGTTTTATCCTTTCTTTGGCTTGCTGGAGTAACTGTATATGGCGCTTACAGAATACTGGGAAGTTATGTGGTACAGAGGGAATTGAAGCGTTGGAGCATGCCTGTGCGTGATAAAAGTCTGGAGATGGATTATCAGAGATTATGCAAAGAGATGAAAGTCAAACATCCGCCGAAATTGCGTATGAACGCGAAACTCACAACGCCCCTTTTATCAGGAGTGGTGAGGCCATACATTTATCTGCCTTCTGATCAGTTCACGAAGAAAGAACTGGAACTTTTATTACGACACGAGGTCAGCCACTATCAGCACAGAGATCTCTGGTATAAGCTGATTCTTCAGCTGGTGTGTATGGTGTACTGGTTTAATCCGGCGCTGCATCTGATGAAACGTAAAGCAGAGCAGGATCTGGAATTCCTCTGCGACGAGCGCGTAATGAAAAACGGAGTACATGAAGAACGGATGCAGTACAACTATCTGCTGGCTCAGACAGCAGTGAGAAGCAGGAGTTTTTACGGACTGTCAACGGGTTTCAATGGAAACCTTGCAAATTTAAAGAAAAGGATGGTGAATATTATGAAAGCAGGAAAAAAGAAGAAAGGCGCGGTATTAACAGTTTGTTTCCTTGGTTTGTTTGTATGCGCGAATGTGATGACTGGTTGTTCGACAAAGAAACCGCAGGATACGTCTGTAAATTCTGTGGCCAGCGTAAGTGATTCTGATGTTGAGGAACCGTCAGTGTCAGCGACGCCGGAGGCAACGCCTGAACCTACAGAGGCTTTGACAACAGAGCCGCTGCCGACAGCAACTCCAACGCCTGAACCGGAAAAAACACAGCCAGATACTGAAGATGTTCAGCAGCCGTCTGATACAGAGATTACGGAGCCAGAGAATGACGATCCGGATGAGAATCCTTCGGATTCGGACACAGGTGAAACAGATGAAAATGAGGAAACGATTGAGCCAGTGAAGGCGAAGGTCAATGTTTATGAAGGAGAATATAATCAATCCAATTTATACAGCGGGGCTCCTGGAACTGCTAATGAAGGATATATTGTAAAAGTGACAAATGTCACGGACACATCATTTGATTTTACAATTTATTTGTATACATTTGATCCAGATACAAGCATACAAAATGAGGATTTAGTATTTAAAACGCATACAGCAGTATTTATAGATGACGGAACAAAGGCGATATATGATGGAATTGATTATGATTTGACATTCACTTTTCCGGATTATCATTCGGCATATCCGGAGGCAACAGATATGGAAATTTCAGGATATGCACCAGTTGAGGGAGAGACATTTATGAACAACCAGATTCCAGGGCATGGTTTTAGCTAAAAAGTTTGTTGGAACAGCCACCATCTTGCGGATGGTGGCTGTTCCTGTCAAATCTGTCAATTTAAGAGGAACGTGTTATTGGAAATTTAGGATACTTTTCCAGTATAGATAATACTTCCGTCGGAAGTATCCGGCTGGTTCGTGGTATCTTTGGACGGAATATAGACACCGTCTTTGTCAACGTATTTCCATACCCCGTTCGTATTGATCCAGGCATGTTTCAGCATAGCGCCCCAATCTCTGAAGAAGTAGGTTGTGGTTCCCACGGTGATCCATCCAGTCTTCATTTTGCAGTCGGTTCCAAAGTAGTAAGTATTTTCACCGTCACTCCAGAGTCCGATGTTTAACGCGGCACCCCAGTCTCTGAAGTAATACCAGTCACCATTAACCTGGATCCACTCGGAGGAGGCCATGGAACCATCCGCGTGACCGTAATAGATATTGCCATCTGCTGGATCGGTAAACAGTTCGTTGCGGTAAGCAGCGCCCCAGCTTCTGAAATAGTACCATTTTCCGTTGAGCTGAATCCACTGAGAAGAAGCCATAGAGCCGTCTGCGAGGCCGTAGTAGATATTGCCGTCTGCCGGGTCGGTGAAGATTTCATTGCGGTAAGCAGCGCCCCAGCTTCTGAAATAATACCATTTTCCGTTAATCTGGAGCCACTCGGCGGAAGCCATGGTGTAGTCGGCTTTCAGATAGAAAAGATTTTCTCCATCGTCATAGAAATTGTTGTACTGCAGTCCGCCCCAGCTTCTTGCGTAATACCATTTTCCTTCAACCTCAATCCACTGATCGTAAACCATCCAACCTTCGTTATCAAAATAGTAGTTGTCGCCGTCGATGTAATAAAACTGATTTCTGGGATAGTTCAAAGTACCATTGCCAATCAAATACCACCAGCGCCCGTTATCGGCGACCCATCCCTGAAGGTTTTTGCCATCAACCCACCCTTCTGAATAATGGTAAAAACAGGAACCGTTCGTCCAGGCGCGATAATCGCAGGAAAGGAGTGTTCCATTGGTCAGATAACGTACAATTGTATTGGAATCGCCAGGTTTTGAGCATACGGCAACCTGATTGCCGCATACGCGAATGCCTTTTACAGAACCCGAGATGGTGGAAATAGGAATTTTCTCGAATCCCTGGCCAGTAACAGAAGCATAAACCTCATCCAGTTTTGCTTTACTGGCTGGACCAAAGATACCGTCAACCGCAAGGCCGTGATCCCGCTGGAAATTTTTAAGTGCAGTTTCTGTTCCAGTTCCAAAATCTCCATCTGCTCCGGCGGAACCGCAGGAATAACCGCAGGCGATCAGTTTTGTCTGCATATCCTTGACAGCATCTCCTTTGGAGCCTACGGAGAGTGTGGTTGTAGAGGAAGTACCATCCCAGCTGGCATTGCTTCCCATGTCAAGGTTTGTTGCTGCATGATGGTGTTCATACAAAAGGATATCTCCAGGACGAAGGTATTTATCAGAAGTCAAATACTTGCTTTCTGTTAATGCAATGGCACCTGCTGAAGTTAACTGTTCACGTAAAGAGCTTGTGTTGGCATTGGTGTCAACGTTTTTTAATGCAGAATTGTTTAAACGATATCCGGCAGCCTTAACATTGGCAGCCACACCTGATGAACAGTCCGCTTCACAAGCGACAGTGATTTGGGCGGGATCATAGTTGCTTGCTTTCAAATGCGTCCAGTATGTAGTACGCTGCTTTTGATCGTAACCAATTAAATTGTTTTGCGCAGCAGCTCTTCCAAGTTCGGCAATCATTTGTGCAATAGATTGATTTTCAAATCTTAAGATGACGGTCCAAGGACGATTATACCAGGGAATAATGGCCCATTCAGTACCAGTCTGATCGCCTGCCTGACCATATTTGGTATCGCCATTTTCATCATGTCCACAGTTACTAATCATAATTTTTCCCCTTTCAATTATAATATTTTTTGATATCCCCTTAGTTCCGGATGAAGAGGATATCTGATTCATAGAAGGAAGCTTCTTTTCTATGAGTTCATCATACATTGCCGCCACACTGAAAAACAATGCAATGTGGACAAGCAGATGTTCTCTGACCATACTATGACTTGCAATTTCAGAAAAATCATTTTATTATCAATACAAGAAACCAAAAATCAAAGGCATCAGGAGGAAAAGGAATGAACAACAAAGAAAGAAGAGATGCGCAGATGGCCTACATCTCCGACGAAGCCGTCATGGAAGAGCAGAAAATCTGCCGCAGGCTCCTGCAGGAACTGAACACTGTGGACCGCTCGGATTTTGAGGCCATCGGACGTCTGGTCAAACAACTGTTTGGCAGGTCCGACGGAGCGTTTGTGAATCCGCCGTTCTACTGTGATTACGGAACCCATATCCAGGTGGGTAAAAACTTTTTTGCCAATTACAACTGCACGATCATCGATGTAGCCAAGGTGATCATTGGCGACAACTGCCAGATGGCGCCCAATGTATCCATCTACACCGCGGGCCATCCGGTGCACCCGGTGTCCAGAAATTCCGCTTATGAATACGGCATCGAAGTGACCATCGGCGACAATGTATGGATCGGCGGAAACACCGTGATCCTGCCCGGCGTACATATCGGCAGCAATACGGTGATCGGAGCGGGCAGCGTTGTGACCAAAGACATTCCCGACTGGGTGATCGCAGCGGGAAATCCCTGCCGGGTGATCCGCAGGATTACAGAGGAAGACCGGCAGTATTACTACAAGGACCGGAAATTTGATCCGGAAGCATGGGAAAAAATCGAGAGTCTTTCACGGTAAGAGCCATGCAGGCATAGCTGCCTGGCTCGCCGCAGGCGGGAATAAAAAGTAAAATTATCCTAAAATCCCAAAAAGATGTAATTTGCATAACCTTTTTCGGACGTTTATAATGATATCAGCAGAAGTTTTGCAATCGTCTGGCCAGGTCTTCGCATTTGCTGCACAGACCGTATGAAAACGCAGCGCCTGATGGCATCCGGCCCATCGCGATGCGGTTTTCAATGGCCGGATGCAGCAACGCTACGATGTTTTGTCAGAAAAGAGGAAAAGGTATGGAAAAAACACAAAAAGAACAGTTATTTGAGGATTATCCGATTCCCAAAGCGGTGGCCTCGCTGGCAATTCCCACCGTGTTAAGTTCGCTGGTCATGGTGCTGTACAACCTGGCGGACACTTATTTCGTGGGAATGCTCAACAACCCGGTGGAAAACGCGGGCGTTGCGCTGGCTGCCCCGGTGCTGCTGGCGTTTAACGCGGTAAACAATCTGTTCGGCGTCGGAAGCTCCAGTCTGATGAGCCGGTCGCTGGGATGTAAGGATTACGAGACGGTGCGCCGCAGTTCCGCTTTCGGGTTTTACGGCGCTCTGTTTTTCGGGGTCATCTTTTCCCTGCTGTGTACTGTGTTCAAAGGGCCGCTGCTGTCCCTGCTGGGCGCCGACAGCGTAACCCTTGACGCCACCAACGGCTACATGTTCTGGACCGTGACCCTTGGCGCCGCGCCGGCAATCTTAAACGTGGTTCTGGCCTATATGGTCCGCTCGGAAGGAGCGTCGCTGCACGCCAGCATCGGAACCATGAGCGGATGCTTTCTCAATATGATCCTGGATCCCATTTTTATCCTCCCCTGGGGTTTGAATATGGGAGCGGCTGGAGCAGGGTGCGCTACATTTCTTTCCAACTGTGTGGCCTGCGCCTACTTCTTCATTCTGCTTGCGGCGCGGAGAAAGAGTACGTTTATCAGCATTTCCCCGCGGAAGTTTTCTCTCGAGAAACGGATCGTTCTGTCGGTGTTCGCGGTTGGAATTCCGGCTGCGATCCAGAACCTGCTCAACGTTACCGGTATGACTATCCTGAATAACTTTACCGCTTCCTACGGAGCCAACTCCATTGCGGCCATGGGAATCACCCAGAAGGTAAATATGGTACCCATGCAGATGGCCATGGGACTTTCCCAGGGAATCATGCCGCTGGTCAGCTATAATTATGCCAGCGGAAACGGTAAAAGAATGAAAAACGCCATTAAGTTTTCCATGAAGATTTCGCTGACCTTCCTCATTGTGGTGACGGTGCTGTTCTTTATTTTCCCGGGGACAGTGGTTCGCCTGTTTATCGCGGACGCGGACGTGATCGCATACGGAGAACGGTTCCTGCGGGGCTTCTCCCTGGCGCTGCCGTTTTTGTCCGTGGATTTTATGGCAGTGGGAATCTTCCAGGCAGTGGGCATGGGAAAACATGCGCTCGTCTTCGCGCTGCTGCGTAAGCTGGCGTTGGAAATCCCGGCGCTGTTTATCCTGAATTTCCTTTTCCCTCTGTACGGCCTTGCGTACGCGCAGTTTACGGCGGAGCTGATCCTTGCCACTGTGGCGGTTTATCAGCTGAAAAAACTGTTCGAGCGGTTAAAGAAGAGGGAAGGATCGGTCCAGACGGCAGAGTAGGGTCTCTTTGGGAAACGTATTCCCGCAGTCTGCGCCCTCACAGTGTGTGACGCTTACCGGATCTGCCCGGATGTTTTCGTGTAAATTTACCCCCGGCTTTGTGAAAAATGCAAAGCCGGGGGTTTTTGCGTATGAAAAGGCGGAAAACAGAATACAATAAAAAACATAGAAAAAGCAGTGATCCGGTGCGTGTTTGAAAATTGTTTTTCCCCGCAAAATGAGGCGGCGGATTGGGGGAATGAAGTCTCAAACACGTTCCGGAGCATGGCAGGCAAAGGAAAGGAGCGTCAGATGGAAGACAGGAAACAGGACGGAATACTGGAAGCACAATCTGCCGTTGGAAATGAGACGGGAACCGCCGCATGGGAATCGCCCAGCTATTTCCAGCGCGTGGAAGACCGGGAACAGGAGCGTTACCTTGCGGAATGGTCAAAAAAGCATCCGGGATGGAAAAGCAGGAGGGAACCGTGAAGGAGCGTTTCGGCGTATAGCCGGCGCACAGGGCATGGGCGGACGGAACTGCCGGCAGTTCGCAGGCCGAACCGTTGCCCTTTTGCCGCTGTCAGTGACCGGAAGGCTTGTCGCCAAGATATTCGTGCTCCGTGGTCAGGTCCGCATGGGTCATAGTGATAAAGAGAATGGCCAGAGGGACAAGGGCCAGCCAGATAGCTCTCTCCTTCAGCGGAGGGCACGCCGCGGTGAGAAGGATACCGCCGGCTACAAAAGCCAGGAGCATAGCGGCGTGGGCAGCTTCCCGCTGGATCATGGAACGGTCGCCTTTTCGCAGCAGTTTTGCCAGGGCTATGCCGATCTGGCGCAGATGATTGGTACAGAAGGTGGTGGCCATGGGGATCCCCCGGGCCTGACGGAAGGTGTTGTACTGCATGGAGGCAATAAAGTTCACCAGCACCTGGACCAGATGGTCCGGCCAGCTTAAGGGGATCAGGCCGATGACAAACAGCACAAGAATCTCAAAGCCGATCAGATAAGTGTCCCATCGCAGAAATCCCAGGCGTTTGACCGGGGAGGGAAGGATTTCCGAGAGAAACGCGCCGGAAAGGTACGCGAAGACAGGAATGAGATAGTAACAGGCATTCATCCACCGGCCCTGTCCAAAGGCAACGGCCATCATCACGAAGTTGGCGGTCTGGGCGTTGCAGAAAACGCCTCCCCGCAGGTTGAAGGTATAAGCGCCCATCATGCCGGCGGCGGCCATAAGCAGTACATACACCCATTTCTGCTCACATACAAGATATTGGGGACGATCGGTAGTCGTATTCATGGTTCGGTTCTCCTTGACTTCTTTCTTCCTATCTCTTATAATCTATAATCAAAACAAAATCAAACTGTTATTTTGTGTAAGAATTACAATATTATATTGTACTTCCGGCTGAACTGTTACGAATAGTTACAACTTTACATTTTTAAGGAGAGTATCATGAATTTACAGACCATGGAGTACTTTCTGGCGATCGCGGATGAAAAAAGCATTTCCAAAGCGGCCGTGCGCCTGCATGTCACCCAGCAGACGCTGAGCGCCCATCTGGCGGCGGTGGAGGACGAGCTTGGGGCCAGGCTGTTTGAGCGCAGTGTGCCGCTGAAAATTACAT
>JAGHIA010000041.1 GCA_017887445.1 Fusicatenibacter sp. | reverse complement strand
GAACTGGTTGCTGCCTGACCGTCTTTTTCCGTGAAAAGTTTGAAAATTGCAGAAAGTTGAGGTATTATATAAAAAAGACCGTGTAAATATCCCTGCTGTATTTTTCCTGCACGGAATCACAAATATTTCTGGAAGCGCTGTTGAGGAGCAGTTGGATGATATTCAGCCGCTTGTAACTATTCTATGAGGTGGAAGATACTTATGATGGAAATGAGCAAAGATATTTTTATATCATACCGTAATGATGGAGTTGGAAGTAATTTTGCCGCACGATTTGCGAATGATCTGAAAGATTCGGGATATAGTGTATATTTTAATCCGGATGAAGCAAGGAGCGGTGATTTCCCTGAACGGTTGAAACAGGCGATACACGAATGCAAAGATTTTATCTGTATCGTCACGGAAGGGTATCTTGCTCAGCTGAAATCAAATAATAAAGTCTGTTGGATCAGGGATGAACTGCTTTACGCAAAAGATTTTGGGAAAAAGATCATTCCGTTATTGATCAATGGCGCAAAGATGCCGAATGATGTATCTGAATTTCCAGAAAAACTTCAATTTTTTCCAAACATAGACGCGTACGTTTTTCCGGAACAGTATGTCAAGTCGCCGTTTGCCATTCTCTGTGAAATTTTGTCGTCTAAAAATGATGGAAAAAACGGATTCAGAGATGTATATAATCTCAGTAAGCTATTTGATTCTGATATGGCGTTAAAGGAAATATTGTCTAAAGCCGAGGATGGAGATATAAGCGCCATGCTGAACGCGGGAATCTATTATTATTATGGGATTTCTGGCGGTAAAGATGAGCGTAAGGCTGCGTTCTGGTTTAAAAAAGTATCTGCGCTGAAAAGTGAATATGCGCCTGTCGCGGATAAATTTATTGCGCGTATGTATTATGCAGGGAGTATGCCTCGTGAAGATCAGTCATACGAAAAAAGCTATGAATATCATGTGAGATCCGCACAGGGAGATATTTATTCTGCCGGGCAAGCCGGCTTTATGAGGAGCATCGGCAGCGGATGTGAATACAACTATGAACAAACAGAAGCTTATTTCCTTTCTATACTGGATAAGCTGGATAATCCGCGCAAAGATACCTTATGTAAATTTTATATAGAACATGGAGAGTTTCAAAAGGCAGCGGATATTTATTTGGAAATGGCAGATACTTACCCGAATGCGGCGTATCAGCTGGGACTTATGTACAAGCGGGGAGTGTTAAGCACACCGTTTATGCCGGATTACAAAAATGCGGCAGTGTATTTTCGAATAGCCCTTGACGGTGGCTTTATAACGGCAGCATTTGAACTGGGCACGCTATATTTTAATCCGGTGGGTTCCTTTAAAAAGGATTTTGTAAAAGCTCAGAAGTATTATCATATAGCGGCTGAAAAGGGAGACGTGAACGCCCAGTATATGCTTGGGTATATGTACAATTACGGTCATGTGGAAAAAGATCTTGTATTAGCCATCCGGTATTTTGAAATGGCAGCCAAACAGGGACATGTTTTATCAGCGGCGCAGTTGGCGCTTTTATATCAGATTCCGGAAGTGCATAACTATGAGAAGGCGTTCAGCTATTGCAAGTACGCTGTTGACTGTGGGGATACTCCTTCTGAATTTGTTTTAGGCACATTGTATCTGGCAGGAAGAGGCTGTGAACCGGATGAGGATAAAGCTTATCTATGTTTTAAACATGCTGCTGAGAAGGGGGCTCCAGAGGCGTTGATGATGCTTAGAAAAATGGATGAGATGGGAATTTAGGATGCGGAATTAAATATATTTATGAAAGGGCGGCCGTGAGGCCGCCCTTTCTGCTGCCCAAAAAGCAGCGCCCGGGGAAAGGAAAACTCGCCGGTATGTGGGGCGGACTTTGTAAAAAAAATTTATTTCGGACGTCGTGTACTATAGTCTTATAAAAAGAAAGCACAAAGCATAGACGAAGAAATGGGGAAAAGACAATGGCTATCAAGACTGAATTTTACTATTCACAGTTAAATTCTCCCAAGGCGAAAGAATTGTATCGGAACATTCTTCAGTCTGTAAGGGAAAGAAAAACCTCCGCAAAGGTGGAGGACGCTCATATGAAATTTGACGAAACGGCGTTGGTTATTCGCGCTATCGAATTTGATCATCCGGAATTGTTTTATATTTCCTTTCATGAGAAAGAATGTGAGATGGTGACGTATAAAAATGGAGCCATGGAAGTAAAATTTTGCTATCTGTATTCTCCGGAAAAAGAAAAGAAGATTATCCGGCAGACACAGGAGTTTGTTCAGTATCTGACTTCGCATATCCCTTGGACGGTCAAGGGGTCGAAATACCGGACGGCTCTCTGGCTCCATGATACGTTGATCCGGAATCTGAGTTATGATCACGAAGCAAGCGACAAGGGCTCAGACGAGAAACCCGACGCCTATACCATTGTCGGGGGAATGACCGGGAAAAGCGCCGTGTGCGCAGGAATCACGAAGCTGTATCAGATGCTTTGCGAGCACGAGGATATCTGGTGTATCTATGTTTCAGGAAATTCGCTGAAGAAAACGGAGGATGGAAAAAAGAAGTTGGGAGAAAACCATGCATGGAATATGATCCATTTAGGACAGTATTACGCCTATGTGGATGTAACCTGGGATCTGATCGATGATAAAGAACATGTGCATTTTACCCATAGATATTTTGGTATGAGCGATTCTCAGTGCGGCCAGAAGCATGCGAGGAAAAATAAGGATTTCGCAGATTGTCTGCCAGTGTGTGTGGAAAACAATCCACTGAATTATTATATCCAAAGCGGAACGTACATGAAAAGTTTTCAACAGCTGGAGCAGTTAATTAAGAAAATGGCAAAAGAGGGGAAAACGAATATTTCTTTTCAGATCGCCCCTCAGGGAAGGGACTGCCGGGTCATTGCGGAAAGAACCATATTATGGATGGGAGAGTGGATAAAAAGGTATCTGAAAAGAAGCGCAGAAGAAGTTATGTCATGGACCTGGTGGAGCGATGAGGATATGATGACGTTTGAATACCATGTGTCATACGATTAGAAAAAAGAGAAATACGATGAAGGAGGAGACGTTATATGCCATTGAGAATAAATGAACAGATCCCGGCGGGAACACGGCTTAAAACGGTTGCGGGAGAAGATATTAAGGTTTTGGAATTAATCAGTGCCGAAGGAGGGCAGGGGGATGTTTACAAAGTGTCCTGGAAGGGAGGAAACTATGCGTTGAAATGGTACAACCGAGACGGTACATATCAGCAGTGCACAAAAGATACGCAGAAATGGGGCTGCCCAAAGAACGTGGATCAGCAAGCGAATCTTGATGTGGTAGGAAGCGCGCAGTATGATACAATCTGCAACTTAGTGAGAACCCCAAATCCGGATCCATTGTCGTTTAAATTGCCGCTGGTTGTCGTCACGGAAAAAGGCGCTGTTTCGAAAGAGGATGAGAAAAGAAAGGAGATGCTGTTCGGCTACATGATGGAACTTTTACCCGATGACCATTTTGAAATGAAAGATTTTCTTCGTTCGAGCGACGATCCCCGGCAGAAAACCTTCGCCTCCTTTCACGCGATGATATGGGCGGGAATGAATATTGTAGCAGCCATCCGCACGCTGCATCTGAAGGGAATGAGTTATAAGGATTTAAAGCCTGACAACATTGCCATTAACCCGGAAACAGGACATGTCTGGATGATCGATTGCGATAATATTTCTGTTGACGGAAAGTCGTGTACAGTAAATGGAACGAGAGGATATATGGCGCCGGAAATTGTACGCAGTGGTTTTCGGCTGGCGCCAAACATTCAGAGCGATCAGTTTTCTCTGGCAATCGTTCTGTTCCGCTTGTTTTATATGGATCATCCCATGGAAGGAAAGCTATGGAAAAAATTTCCGTTGATCACAGAGGATGTGGAGGATGAGCTGTATTGTATCCACCCGATTTACAATATGAATCCTCAGGACAAAAGAAACCGGCCGGACAAGACGTACGCGCCGAATGTTGAGCGCAGGATGGCAATACTGCCGGATGTTTTGCGGGAAGGCTTTGAGAGGACGTTTATCAATGGTATTTACAATATCCATGGACGTACGCCGGAAAACAGCTGGCTTCATATTCTTGCCAAAGCCAGGGATCAGTTGGTGTTTCTGGATCCGGCCTGTAAAGACGATCGGGTTGTGCGGTTTAACGTGAAAGAAAAAATCCCCGCAGGTTGTCTTCGCATGACCATTGGGAAAGGAGGTCATGAGCTGGCGTTATATCCGATGCAGAGTATTTTTAAAGATATTATCAGCGGCGATGTGGGGGAATATAATATTCGCATTGGCAGGGCCGGCATTTCCAAGGGAACAATCATCATTCAGAATCTCAGCGGACATCCCTGGGAGGTTTATGATCCTGTTGCGAAAAAGATTGGAACAGTGGCCGATAATCGTTGGTTCCGGGTGCTGCCGGGCACGCAGATCCAGTTTGACGCGGTGAGAAAGGTGATCGGAAAGGTGGACGATCCTTGCCGGTAAATAGTTTTATGGAAGGAGATACCAAGATGGCGGAACCTGGAAATATTTTTGAAGATGCAGTTTTTGATGGACCCATCGGGAACATGCCCAGTGAGGGAACGAACAAAAGACTTCTGACGATTATGGCCGGGGACGCGACGAAGAGCATGGAGGGGGAAAGCATCAGCCAGCTGAATTACGGAATGCAGGAGCTGGTGCCCGAACTTCAGCGGTTTGCGTCAGATTATATGGTGGATTTGGACCTGGGAATTCTCAGCTTTACAAACAGTATCCGCTGGGAGATGGAGCCGATGAATGTGGACCAGTGCATTGACGTGCCGCCTATCCATGTGCGTCCGGGTCTGACGCAGTACGGCGTTGTATATCATGAGCTGAACAAAATGCTGGCCAAGGATCATCTGTTAAAGCATGAAGGAAAACAGGCTGCTCCAGTAATCATATTTATGACGGATGGAGCTCCCACGGACGATTACCGGAGAGACCTGGAGGTATTAAAAAAGAATACTTACTTTGCGCAGGCAAACCGGGCGGCGATCATCCTGGGAGAGGGAGCGAATGATCCCAGAGCTCATGCGGCAGTGGAGGAATTCGTTTCATCGCCGGACATGATCCTTACGGTGGAAAAACATTCAGAGCTTGTAGAGAGCATTAAACTAGCTACCCTGCGCACCTTGAAGCAGCTGAAGGAATGTGAAAACGATCCAAAACCGGATCTGATAGGCTAGGAGGTGGCGCAATGCAGGAAATAGGAGCGGTCGATCACGGGATTTGCCTGATCGAACGTCTGCAGATGGAAAGACTGACGGTAAGCATTAACGGCGAAAAATATTCCGGAGAAAGAGTGTTGGGCGCTGAAACGTTTACTGTTTCAAACAGCGCAGGGAAAACGTTGACTGCTGTTGTGGCTGAACACCCTGTGGAGGAATGGGGACACATCGGTTATGAGCGCTTTTCTCATCTGCATGGACCTGTTGGAATCCTTGACGCAGACGGAAAACAGATGATTTTCCGAGAAGCGCAGAACGATGAAACATATGAAAAGCTTGAGAATGTTCTGTTCGGCGGGCCTTTCTATATGGTTCAGAGGATTCTCCTCAGTCTCTCTCTGGCTGCCGCGGCAGCCGAGGCTGAAGAGGTGTTTTCAAAAATCCCTATGCAGCAGCTGCGATTGGATGCTTTTTATGTAAATAAAAAAGATTTTTCCGTGAAGATCCTAAGCGAAATGCTTGCAGAACAGCGTTCGGAAACGGAAAGAGACAATGAATACCGGAAAATGGCCCGTTTGGGGCTGATGCCGCCAGAGTGGTATGAAGATCCGGCGGGAAACCCCGCGACGCTGGAAGGGTTTCGTCATTTTCTGGCGGTGCTGATCTTTCGGGCGCTTTGTGCTTCCGATCCTTTCGACGGGTCCTATACAATAGAACAATATCCATACATAGGAGAAACTGTTTTGAAAAACCTGTATGGAAAGGATGCGGAATACATTCTGGTGTCGGAGAAAAACAAGGCAAATTCTTATGCCGGCGCCATAGCGTCCACGGTTCTCGGAAAGATCTGTCCAAGATTAAAGAAGCTGTTCGAGCAGGCCTTTGTTGAGGGCGTCCGTCATCCGGAAAGCCGTCCGTCCGCCGCCCAGTGGCTGGAGAATCAGAAAAATATGATGAACTGGTACGATTCGGACGGGAAAGACTGGCGGATTCCGGATCTGGAAAGCGGAGAGGGTGTGAGAACGGATATCGACTATCTGTGTCTGTCCAATGGGATTGTTTTACCGGTGTATCAAAAAAAATTGGTATATCAGTACATGTTTCAGGAGTCCGGTGCGCCATGCGACGAGAAAGTGACAGGCGTGATCAAAAAAGGAGACCGGGGTTTGGAGATACAGTGGAAGAAAGAAGGTGCACCTCCGGTTCTGCTGAATCGCTATGGGATGGAAATCAGAATCCAGGATATCGCAGGGGAAGTGCGAAGGTATCCAAGGGAGCGGTACATGGACGGAAAAGTTTCCGCCGTTTCCCGCAAATGGCTGATACCTGAAAAGAAAAGCTGATCAGAAAAATACGTAACTGTTCAGCTGGCTGAATCGTTACGAAAATACAAGGGAGTGAGAATATGCCAAATAGTTTTGAAGAAATGCTGAAGAAAGCAGGAATGGAAGGATCGATTCGGGATATGCCGGGAGTTGCCTGCCGTAAGAAAATGCTGGTCATTTTTATTGTAGACAATTCCGGAAGTATGTCCGGGGAAAAAATGGACAAGGTGAACGCCGCGTTTCGAAAAATGGTGCCGAATATGCGGGAGCTTCAGCAGAAAGTCAACGATGCGTTTGAGCTGCAGATCGCTGTGTTGGTATTTGACTCAAATGCCAGCTGGAAGGTTACGCCGACGCCAATCCTTAAATATGAACATGAGGAGATCGATTCCTACGGAGGGGGAACCAGTTATGGAAAGGCGCTCAGGGAGCTGAAAAGCAAATTGAATGAAAACGAGTATATGAAGCATAACGGAAAAGTCGCTAAGCCGTATATCATGCTGATGACCGACGGAAAGCCTACCGACAAGGGATACGAGGACGTTATTACAGAGTTGGAACGGAACATCTGGTATAAAAATGCTCAGCGTTATGCCGTTTTGATCGGAAAAAAGGCAGTTCATGACGCGGATGCCCGTGCGGCAGTGAAAGCGTTTGTCTCAAACGAAACGGAAGGGATCATAACCGCGGAAGAAGCGGCGGAAATTGTGCAGGCTGTCAGCGCGCAGACCATGATCGCCCTTAAGGAAATGACAATGCGTAGTGGAGGGGGTGGATTGGAAAAAAGAAAGTCTGATCAGAGACAGGTCATTGATAAAAAAACGGAGAAAAAAACGAATCCTTATGGCGAGGAATGGATCTTCCCTGATGCGGAACCAGACCCCAGCGCTGTCTATGGAGATAATTATGTATTTTGACAGAAGAACGATTCGTTCGAAGGAAAGTTCCAATAAGGCGTTCCCTGCAAAGGCGAACGTCTTTTGGAATCTTGAGAGGATGACAGATGATGAAAGTTAAGAGATTTGGAAACTGCAGGGAAGAGGGAAAAGGGGAAGTAAAGTTTGGAAGTAAACTTCCAAATCTACCATTATTGGCGCAGCAAGTGCGCCATGAAAGGAGTAAAAATGAAGGTACGGAGTTTTTGGACGCTTTGGAAGTTCTTTTGGAAGTCATGACGGAGAGGGTTCCCTCCCATGGTCCCAAAAGTGAAAAGGAGAGGGAAGAACAGGTTTATCGGGAGAAGCTGGAAGAGTGTCGGCGGGTGGTGTGTCAGCTGCAGGAAAAACAGGAACAGCTGCAGGAACAGCAGAAAAAGATCAGCAGCCAGTTCAATCAGTTGGAACAGGGGTATGACAGGAAACGTCAGGAATTGGACGCAAACGAGGAATATCTGCGCCGCAAGAAACAACTTCTGTGACAGAGGGGAAGGATAAAGGAGATGTGGATATGAATTATACAGTGTTCAGCGGTTATACGATCGGTCAGTCGCATGTGAAAGCGGATATGGGATGCGAAGATTTTGCGGATCACTATGTGGATCCGGAGGGACGTTATGTGATTTCGGTTATCTGTGACGGACACAGCGATCCCAAATGTTTTCGCAGCGCGAAAGGAGCCGGGTTGGGATGCAATGCGGCCATAAAGATCTTAAAGAATCTGTTTGAAGTGTACTGCGAGGAGCGAAAAGAGGATGCTCCCGAGCGCTTTTTCTCAAAAAAGGAGGAAACCATGACGCGGCTGAAGGCAGGTATTCTTCAGGAATGGAATCGGACGGTGCGGGAGGATCTTCAAAGGAATCCCATAGAGGAAGAGGAATATGCTTCTCTTGATACGCCGCAGTACCGGGACGCGATGCGGTACTATCAGTCGGGCAAAGGACTGAATAATATTTATGGGGCGACACTTCTCGCGGCAGCCGCCTGCGAGGATTTTCATCTGGCTCTGCAGATTGGAGATGGGATCGTTGTGCGTCTGGAAGGTGATGGGATTTATACGGTCCCGCTGGAAGACGACGACAAAAATGAGATAGAAGGTCCGGCGTCCCTGTGCGATTTTGACCTGCTTTCCAGAAAAAAAGGATTTCGTATGGATATTTTTCCAGGAAGACCGCAGGCCATGTTTGCTGTCTCCGATGGAGTTGGCGATACGCCGATAACAGCGGGGCTGAAAGAAACGTTTTTTCTGTTTCATAAGGGATTGGCGGAACATGGGGATGTGGAGGTACAGGAAGGAGTCCTGGGACTAAATGCGGAGCAGCAGAAGTGGCTGAACGAGTTTCTCTCTTACTATTCAAAGAGAGGGTCGCAGGATGATTGCAGCTTGTCTGGCTTTGCGGATTTAACCCTTCCGGTAGCCGAGGTCCGTCTGTCTCAGGAAGAGATTGACAGAATGTACCGGGAACTGGAGAAAGAGCGGCAGCGGAGAACGGAAAGGTACGAGGAGATCAGAAACAGATTGCTGGCCGCGCAGAAAAAGAATGAAAACGAGATTGGTGACCTTCAGATGCAGATAGAGGAACTGAAACGAAACATTAGCAGCCTGGAAGCGAAGCTTGGTGAAAAGAAGGATATGGCAAAAGGCCGCCTGTTGACTGTGCGGATGTGAAATGCTATGCTGAAGGAAAGAGCTTTTGCGGAAAACAATTTTCAAACACACGCTGTCAGCAAAAAAAATTTATTCCTCTGAAAGTATAAAATATAAATAATACATATTTTAACATTCAGAGGAGGAGCAAATACAGTGTGGAACGTATCTATGCGGACGATAACAGGCGCATACCATGAGAGAAACAAGATGTTATGTCAGGACCAGGTGTTCTGTAAGAAGGGTGTTAATGGGCAGTCGGTGGTTCTGGCGGATGGAACCGGGGACAGCGATGCCAATACGTTTTGCGTGCGGGAGGTCGCGGATTTTACCTCGGACGCGCTGCTAGAGTTTGCCGAAAGCGGGTTTGACGGGCCAATCGGCAAAGAGGATGTGATACAGCGGCTGATGGAAGGGATCGTACGGATCATCAGCAAATATATGGAGAGCTGTCAGCTGCCGGCAGACGCCTTCGCGTCCACACTGATGGGGATTGCCATAGACCACAGGCGGGGAAATTATCTGCTGATCCATCTGGGCGACGGCATCATCCTGGGCAGGAGCGGACAGCAAAGCTGTGTGCTGTCGTATCCTGTCAATGGAAACGCTGACCAGACCTTTTTGACAATCTCAGAGAACCTGTTTCTGCATATGAAGGTGAGACAAGGACGGCTGGAGAAGCTTGACCGGCTGGTTTTGTGCTCGGACGGGGTTTACAATCGCCCGCTTGGCAGAACGTTTACGGACCAGACCATCTGGCGGCTGCTTGACGGAGAAGAAGAGTTTCGCGCGAAAGAGGACGATCAAAGCTACATAGAGATGAGGAGGAGCGGCTATGGAAATTTCTGTAGACATTCACGACGGGAGAACAAAGGGGATGCAGAAGATACAGAAGAGGATCGAGGCAGGGGGACAGACACTTAACATTGATGATTTTATTTACCAGGGCGGGAATGTTAACAACAAGCTGAACACATGTTTTCGGACCTGGAAGAACTTTCCCTCCTGCCGTTATGTGCTTCGAACGGTGAGCGACCGGATCTATTATCAAATAGATGATGCGGAACTGGAACAGCTGGATAAAGAAAGAGAAACGGGTGTGCCGTTTTCGGAACCGTCAAACGCTATTCTGGACGAGCTGTGCGGCGCTCTTATGAGGAAGGCGGAGGAAGCTGCCGGAGGCGCCCTGCTGCGGAAACTGGAAAAGCGATATCCGATAGAGAGCATACGGGCCAATCTGCTGGAGCTGCGGGAGGATTTTTTTCTGGAATTTCTCGCGCCGCTTCTCGATCTTAGCGTGGATGAGATCAATGTTTTTCTGGTCCGGGTTTTGAAGCGGGATCAGCTGTGCAATTATGTGGCGAAGGAATATCTTCTCTGGCTGGCTACCGTCATAGGCGAAAAGCTTCGGTCGGTGATGACGTTGGAGATCCTGTACGAGCTGCAAGACTGCTATGAATCGATTCCATGTGAGGCGCCAAAGCGGCGGATTTCCGGCGAGGATGGCACCCGTTATATTTCCGGGCAAAGCGATGGGGTGCTGAAAGAACTGGAAGGGAGTCTGAGGGAGTTTCGTGTGAAAGATTACCCCGGGATCTATGAATTGCTGGCGTGGCATAAGTCGCTGGAGCTGCCCTCGGGCAGGGAGCGGAGAACGGCTTTTGAAACGCTGATCCAGGAGACGGTCAAACTGTATCACGATGAGATCTATGATTACCTGCGTGTGCTCCAGACGGAGGAGGTCAAGCGGTCAAAACTGCGGCACAGGGAATCCTTGACGATTCCGCTGACCATCTGGTACCGGAAAGCCGGAGGGGAGGAGCAGGCCCGGGGAACGAAAATACCCGCGGAAACGCTGTTTATCGGAAAAAACTGTAATTATGTGATAAAGCAGGAGGTGGAATTGCCGCAGGAGGACTACACCCAGATCTATATACATGTTCGGCCGGTGAAGGAAAACAAAGAAATAAAACCGCTGCCGAAAACCAAATCGCTGCCGACAAACGCGCCGCTTACTCCTGTGGCGGGAAACCGTGAAAAGAACGGAAAACCGGTGATAAAAAATGTGCGGACAGATAATATAAAGAATATCGACACAGGAAAAGACAGTAAATTGTGGACGAAGCCGAAGTGGCTGGACGATCCGAAGGGAACGGGATTCGTCGTCATGGACATACTGGCCGGGGAAGAGATACCGGAAGACCTGTGCCTGGAATACAACGGGTACCGGTTTGTGCCCACAGACGGCCTTGGCCGGAAATATGAGCTTCAGACGACGGTCACGGCGTATCTGGATGTGTCGACAATCTCAAAAGAACGTGCTGTGTTAAATAAGAAAAGCCGTATGTATGTCTTTGAGGAGACAAATTCCATCACCCGGATGAAACCGGAGATGGAAACGGTTCTTGGCGTCAGCAATCTTGGCAACCGGATGACGGGGCCGCAGGATATGTTCGACGAGAAGTTTCAGCTGGTCACGCCGTCTGTGCCGGATTCCTGTGAGATTGAGAAACGGGTGGAACCCTGGAAATTATTTGCGGATTATATGTACAGCGACACAGACTATGGAATCGTCTCAGGGCTGGATATCCGGATGGAAAAGAAAATAAAGCTGGATATGGAGGTTCTTGATTCCCAGTGGCTTTTGGATTCTGCCGTCGAAGGAGACGGTCAGTGGTTCGAGGGCCTGCCGCTGTACAGACAGCGGAGCGTTCTTCTGGTGCTGCTGTTCCTGAATTACATAAAAATCAATTACCGGACGAGTATTTCAAAGAGGGAGCGGTTTATCAGAAATTTCAGGGTATACGCGGAGCGGAAGATGGAAAGCTTTCGCTTCGACGGACTGTATCTGGGTTATCCCACCGATTGCCTGCTCATGTATCTGCTTGCCACCTGCGATGCGGAGGATATCTGCGATACGCTGCGGGTGCTTTACAAAGAAACACTGCGGACGAAAGGAACAGCCGGCAGGAATATATGAACAGCGACAATATTGTAATTCGGCTGGCTGAATCGTTGTAACTATTCAGCGAATGCGTCACGTTTTCATACGGTCTGTGCAGTGAATGCACAGACCTGGCTGAACTGTTACGAATCGTTACACAATATTTGAACGAGAAAGGATAGAGTTATGGGGGAAGAAAGAAAACGTGTGCCTATGGGGACAGGCGAATACGCGTTTTATGTTGTGGGGAGTGACGAGCTTCAAAATATAGCGGAAATGCCCCATTGGAAAGACAAAGGGACAGAGAAGCGGGAGATCATTGATGTGCGCATAGACCGCTTGCTGTCCGACCAGGGGGCGACCTGTATGGTCTACGAGGGGAGACTGTCCACAAATGGAAGGAAGGTTATCGTCAAAGAATTTTATCCATACAGCACCAGAAATGTCTGGGCCATAGGGAGGGACAGCGGCCCGCAGCAGAAACTGCGGATCCCGGCTTTGACAAAAGAAAAAAACAGAGAATTTTCCAGCCGTTACCAGCAGTTCGTCCGCAGCTTTCTCTGGCAGAAAAAATTCTACGAGGAATCCCAGTTCCTGGAGATCGTGGTGGAGCCGCAGTTTTTTGCGGTGTACGGGGATACCTGTTACATTATCAGCGATTATCATAATGGACAGTCTATGGCGGAAAATTCCAGCCGCTTCCAAACCCTTAGAGAAAAAATATTTCTCTGTCAGTATCTGGCGGATCTACTGTCCATTCTGGAGGAAAACGGGTACTTATTCCTGGATCTGTGCGAGGAGAATATCCTGCTGATCCGTCAGACAAAATCCCAGTATCAGCTGCGGCTGTTCGATATGGACAGTATCGTGGATCTGAACGACCTGGACAATCTTCACCGGGCGGAGGGAAACATTTTCTATCATGAAGAATACGCGGCCAGGGAACTTGCCTATATGGAAAAGGCGCTTCAGAGAAACCAGTTTGACGATATCAAAAAGGATTATCTGGAGAAAAGCCTGACGGTATACAGTTTAGGCGTTTTGTTTTTCAAAATATTGTTTGGATGGCTTCCGTCGCGGGACGAGCGGGAACAGCTGAAGGTGCCGGAGGAACACAGGCTGACGAAGCATCTTGCGGACACTTATCAGCTCCGGTGGCAGATGGCCGGGAAGCTGATGGAGATCCTGAGGGTTATGATGTCGGATCAGGACGAACGCTACCGGCAGGAGTTCGCGTCGTGCCAGAATGTGACGGATGCCTTAAACGCGTTCGCGGAGAGTATGAGCTTTGAAGCCTATATGCCACAGAGAAAGATCGCTGACGCCAACGCAACCTTCGCGGCCTACAATATGCTCCAGCGTCATCCGCTGTTCTGCTATTCCGGCTTTGGAGACAAAGGAAACCGGGAAATAAAAGTGGCGCTGGCAGGAAGCCATATCCTTCGCAAGGGTTTTTTGTCCGCGCTGATTTCTATTGGACAGATGCTGGACACGACGCTGGAGATCAGTGTTCTGGCAAAGGACGCGGAAGCTTTCTGGAAGGAATACCTTTCTCCGGAACACAACAGCGCCCTTGGCGGGGCGGTTCTCTGGGATGTAAATGGAAACAGCGGTTCCGAAAAGACGGACCATCGTCTGACTGCCCGGCCGCTGGCGCGGCTGCATATCCTGACGGATACGTCCAGGAGACGCTTTGCCGAGTTATACAGACAGAAATACAGATACTTTGTTTTGCTGGATGAAACCAGGCAATTTTCCCATTTCTGCGAAGAGCTTTTCAGAGAACTGAGTTCGGGAGAGACAGAGGACAAAATCTGTATCGGATACCTTTGTGATGGAGAAGAGACAGAGCCGTATCCGGAAACCGGCGGGGAGATCTGCTGGCATCCGATCAGCGCCGCCTGTTTCAGCGAGATCTACAATGAAAAAATGTACGGGGAGCAGGTCTATAAGATGGGACTTATGGCTCATGCCTATTACCGGGGGTATCTGAACCGTCAGGACCGTCTGGACATGGAAGCGCTGGAGCAGGAATACAGCAATGATATTTACAGCCGCCTTTCTTCGGAGCGCTCCGCCCTGCACGGAATCTACAAGATGGCCAGCGTCGGTGTGGACGGCAGCAGACCGGGAAGATTCCGGGCATACTTCGAAAAAATTTCGGATCCGGAGATCGTGGAGCAGCTGGGGTGGCTGGAGCATCTGTCCTGGACGGCGCATATGCTGACCACCGGAAACCGTCCGGTGGATATTCAGGAGTTTGGCAGTTACGCCTACCAGAAGGGAAACAACTGGAAAGACCTGAGCGATCCGGAAAAAATCCGCCATCCGCTGCTTGCGGCGTCCGAATCTGTGAAAAAACTTCCGGACAGAGACTGGGACCGGTTATCGCAGGAAGATATTGCGCAGCTGGATGCTCTGGACTTTGTCAGTTATCAGATCTATCACTGGTACTGCAAACAGCGGCTGCCGCGCGGGCGGATGCTGGAGCGTATCTTTGAGAAAAACAGGAGCCTTTTCTGCAACGGAGCGCAGAGGCTCTTTGAACGGCTGCAGGACAGCGCGCAGAAATGCGCCGGCCGTATGGGGGATTTCTGGGAGGAAGAATGTCAGCTGGAGGCAGAGAACTTTCAGACAACCCTGGAGACTGCCGTGCGGTTCCTGGAGGAGATGCCCGGGGAGCAGGAAAAGAACAGAGAAAACATGTCGGGGTTTTTCACTGAACTGAGAGAAGTCATGGAGCCGGTGATCGATTCTTATAAAAATCGCGATTATAAGCAGATTGACAGGGATCTGACGTATTCGGTGCTGGATCTGACGGTGGTGTGAATCCAAAGAACATTGTCAATAAAAATGCAGGCTGATTCCGTGAAGACGGAGGACCAGCCTGCATTTTTGTGAATTACGGAGCGAGGACATTGCTCTCTGATGTATGCAAGCACTTATATATTCCGAAAACAACTTACATAATGTCGCGCAAAAAAATAAATTTTCATTCCATGGTAAGATAAAACATGCAAAAGCCGTAACAGTTCAGCCAGCTGAACTGTTGGCAAAAGTCATCAGAATGTATTCGAAAATTGCTTTCTGTAAAATGTACGTCACTGATTGTAGGTTGTGCTGTTCACAGGAATGAATTTTCAAACACATTTCAGCCTTTAGGAATGGAAAGGAGCGTGCAGATATGAGAACAGAAGAATTTGAAAGAATGAGCGAGTGTATCGGCGAGGTTTTGGGATGCTGTAGAAAAGGGGCGTTTATTATGCTGGAAGACGGAGAGAAGGTATTTGCCTACCAGTTCGCGAATCTTCTTCCGGGTACAAAGGTAATCTGCTCGCTTCAGAAGCCGGCCCGGGACAATCTGCTGCCGCGGGTGGCTGTGGACTCTGTGCTCTATGATGCTGCATAGTGGCAGATTGAATTGTGTAACAATTCGGCCAGCTGAATTGTTACATAATGGCGAAGAAGGGGTGAAGTAGGTGGTTTTAAATACATAAAATCCGTGGTATGATACAAACAGGAGTCGAAATAGAAACAGTTATATGAAAATACCGTAACAGTCCGGTCTGTCATTATTCCGCGAGGTATTTTCTCGCAGAGTGCCCGAAAATCCCGAGGCCTGCAGCGCGAAGCGTGTAATAGTTCAGCTGGCAGAACTGTGACAAAATACTTGTGCAGAGCGCTCTGGGCGTGAATTTGAAAATTCATTTCTGCAATCTGTACGCCTCACTTTGCGTGAAATTTTCAAACACGTTCCAAAGCGGCGGCGGCAACCTGATGATCTTGGAGGTAAACGTTTGGAAGTAAACTTCCAAATCTACCATTATTGGCGCAGCGAGCGCGTCATGAAAGGAGAAAGAATGAGATACGCAATAAAAGCGAATAACGCCAACGGCGGACGAAAAATCGTCAAAGCCTATTGCCTTGGAGAAAACACCGAGATGGAGCGGAAGCTGCTCCAGGAAGGTGCGATGCGAAAGCACGGGGACGGTCATTACGAGCTGTTCAGCCAGGAGGCAAGAGACGGCAAAGGACAGACCGCCCAGCCGGGAGATTATTTTAAAGTGGATGTCATCGAGGGCAAGCATTACCCATATCCCAATGACAGAGAATTTTTTCTGAAGAATCACAGGCATCTGGCGGGCGACGAGTATGAACAGCTTGGCAGACCCCGCGGTATCTGGCAGGTTGGCGATGAAATGTGCGAAGAAATACAGTATCTTCTCGATAATGGAAAGCTTACCATACATCCGGAGATGCCAGAGCGGTATTTCCAGGCAGTGCAGGATACAAGTCTGAGCGCCGCTAAGGACGCTACGATTGTTTTTTACGGGATCGAGAAAGACGCGGACGGAAAAATCCTTGACATTAATTTTAACTTTGTGGCGCGGCCGGAGTTTGAGAGGGATTATTGTTACTGCAAAGAAAGCGGAGAAATTTTTGACCTTGCCCGCTTCCATGACGCTCAGCAAACGGCGTGGGCCAACGCTTTGACGGAGATCAAAGCGGGCCAAAAACAGAGTCACTGGATGTGGTATATCTTTCCGCAGATCCGGGGACTTGGCATGAGTATGACCTCGCAGTATTACGGAATCCAGAGTCTCGATGAAGCAAAAGCATATCTTGCGGATCCGGTACTGGGAAGCCGGCTGCGGGAGATTTCCGGGGAGCTTCTGAAGCTGGACACTGCCAATGCGATGGAGGTTTTCGGCTGCCCGGATAATATGAAACTTAATTCTTCTATGACGCTGTTTGAAAAAGCAGGCGAGGGCACTGAGGACGCGCTGCTTTTTGCGGAAGTGATCGAGAAATTTTTTGGCGGAGCAAGAGACAGGCTGACACTGGAACGATTATGAGCCGGGAAAGTCCAGCTAATAAATGTCAATAGTAAAATGAAAAAATTTTGATTTATATTTTGGGCTAAAAAAGGGCGCACTTGTCTCTTGGTGAAAATATCATTTTTCAAAAAAGATATTGGTCCGTTGGATGAGCAGTATTTTATGCAGCTATGTCGTATTTCGCATCATTATATTGTTGAATATGCTCCTGCGGAGTAATCATTTTAAAAG
>JAGHIA010000040.1 GCA_017887445.1 Fusicatenibacter sp. | reverse complement strand
TCCCCCAAAATTTCTTTCAGCAGTCTGTCAGACAAAGCCTTTCCCTGGTAATGGTCCCAGAGTTCCTTCAGTTCCTTCACGGAGATCACACCGTACAGGTAAACAGCCCCCTGGCAGAAGTCTCTCACCAGCCACGTCTCTTCCAGTTCCTGGTTGATGGAAGGGCGAAGTTCCCGGTACACGGATCTGACGTTTTCCGGAACCAGCAGATATCCTCTCTCATCATATTCGCAGTAAGTTTCCAAAAAATAATATCGTTTTCTTCCCAAAGGCGCCTCCACGCAGCCTTCCTCCATTGCCTGCTCGAAAATCTCCAGTTCTTTACTGCTGCTTCGCTTCATGGCTCTGCCCATGGTATCTCTGTCCAGCAGCCGCTCCTGCAGCCAGACAGCCAGCTCCTTCTTTTTCAGCTTGCTGTATCCCCGGATCCCCCATTCTCTGGCCAGCGCGCACATGCCATCCTTACCGCGTTTTGAAAGGGCTTTGTCAAGCTCTCCGCTGGGTCCCTTTTCCTTAATTTCGCGCATCTCCCGTTTGAAGTCTTCTTCCTCCCAGTCAAAAAGCCGCTGCATCAGATTTTCCATCCGGTCGTTTTCCTCCCAGTAGCTCCTGGAAGCAGCCGCCCGGAAAAGTTCCTGGCGTTTTCGCTCCGGCAATTTCATGTTGTTTCGAAACCATTGATTGACACGCTCCGGCGCAAAGGGATGCGCCGTCTCCTTTTTGAGTTCAAAGTCTACCTCCGAACTACAGTCTTCAAGCATATCCGGCCCTTCAAACTCCAGCACCTGCGGCCAGCGTTCCTCCATCTCCACTGGTTTTTCAATCTCGATCAGATGCTCCCAGACGTTGCTCTCCATCAAATTGTAGGTATACCACAGATATTTCTCTTTTCTTAGAAAATCGTCGGCCAGCATTCTCTCCGGACAAAATCCCCGGGTGAAAAAAGGGATTCCTCCCCGGGGAGTACCCCTCAGGCAAAGATCCGAATTTTCCATGTAGAATTCATAACAGGAAACATTCTTCCACCCAAACAGCTTCTGTATGATCAGGTGAAGGTCCTGGAACGTGATCTTTCCCGGTACCCGGACTCTGCGCCAGACCTCCGATTGTATCCGCTGAACGGTTATCTTTAACTGGTATCCTTTCATCTTATGTGTACCTCCGTAGTTTCTGAATTTTGTCACAGCTGCAGCTGTACATGGCTTCCGTCCCGTCCTTTTGTCACCTGGATCTGGCGTCCGATCCGCTCCTTCAGCTCCGGAACATGGGAAATGATCCCCACCAGACGGTTTCCGCTGGTCAGGCCCGCCAGAGAACGGATGGCCTGGTTCAGACTCTCGTCATCCAGGCTGCCGAAACCTTCGTCCACAAACATCGCGTCCAGGCGGATTCCTCCCGCCCTCGACTGGATCTCGTCTGAAAGACCCAGGGCCAGACTTAAGGAAGCCATAAACGATTCGCCGCCGGAGAGTGTGCGCACGCTGCGGACCGTCCCGTTGTAATGGTCCACAACGTCCAGCTCCAGGCCGCTCTGGCTTTTGATGTTCCGGGACTGAACGCTGCGCTTCAGCTCGTACTGTCCCCTGCTCATCATCATAAAACGGGCATTGGCTTTTCCAAGGATCCGGTCAAAATACAGGGCCTGAGCGTAGGTCTCCAAAGTGATCTTTTCTTTTCCGGTGATATCCCCGTTGACTGTGTCGGACAGGCTTTTCACGGACATCAGCTCCTGTTCCAGGCCGCCGGACATATCCTTTTGCCGCTGCAGGGCGGCCTGTATCTTCCGGTTATTCTGAAGTCTTGCGCTGCATGCGTTCTGCCTGGCGGTACACGCCACATAAACGTTCCTTGCGTCCTCCAGTGCCTTTGACAGGCTCTGCTCCAGCGCTTTCTGCGCCTCTCTCCAGCCGCCGTCCTGCTCCGGATCCCTGTTCTGGTCCTGCTCCTGCAGCAGAGCCTCCAGCACCTTTTCGTTCTGCCCGATGCTCTGCCGGCAGCGCTCGTACTGATCCCTGGCGGTCGTCAGCTGCTTCTCCAAAGTCTCTCTTTTTTCCTCTTTCTGCGCGAGACTTTTCCGGGCCTCCCGGGTATTCCGGTACACCAGCCGTTTTCTCGTCTGTTCCCACTGGTCCTGGCGGGTGTGGTACTCCGCCCTGCATGCCTCCAGCTCCTTTTCCGCCTCCTGAAGCCTGTCTCCTTCCTCCCTGCGCCTGCGCTCCAGAGTCTCACGCTCCTTCTCCAGCTGTTCCTTCTGCTTCACCTGGGCCAGTGCCTCCTGCTCCTGCTTTTGGAAGGATTTCGTCAGCCGTTTCTGCGCGTTGATCTCCAAAGCCAGAAAGCTTTTTGGATCTTCTTCAGGCAAGGTCACTTCCCGCTCCTGGCACTGCTGCCGCAGATTCTTTTGCTGCTCCTCCAGACGCTGCCGCGCTCCTTCCGCTTCCCCGTGCCGCTCCATCATGTTTTTCTGGGCCTGCTCCATCTGTTTTCTGGCCTGCTCTGTCATCTCCCTGGTCACCGTGCCGTCCGCCAGCCTGGCCGGCGCCGGATGCTCCAGCGCGCCGCAGACCGGACAGGGCGCCCCCTCCTTCAGCTCCAGGGCCAGAAGCCCCGCCTGGGCGTCAAGATATGCTTTGTGCAAGGATTTGTACCTGGCATCTTTCCGGTCATAGGTTTCCCAGGCGGCGCGGTAGGCGGCCTGCTTTTCATCCAGCTCTCTGTGTCCTTCTTCCACCTGGACGCAGAGACGGTAAAGCTGACCAAGCTGCTGCTCCCTGCCGCTGGCCTCTTCTTTTTTTTGTTTCAGCCGCACCGCCCGCAGACTGGCGTCCTGCAGGGTTTCCAGCTGGGCTTCCAGCTGTTTTCTCCGGAGTTCCTGGGCCTCCAGCGTTTCCTTTCGCAGCCCAGACTCCTTCTCCAGGCGGTTTCGCTGCTCCAGAAGTTTTGCAAGCTGCTTTTCCTCTGCCTCCAGCTGCCGGTATTCCTCCAGCCTCTGGCTCTCGGCGGCAATCTCTCCTGCCAGTTCCCGGATGACAGGCTCTGTTTCTTTCGCCTGCTTCAGCGCCTGCTCCAACCCGCCAAGGCGTTCCCTGGCCTCCGCCAGTTCCTGCCGGGTCCGCAGCAGACGCTGTTCTGTCTGCTCCCGGTGCTCCCTGGTTTTTCTGGCCTCTCCCAGCTCCTGGCTCTGCCGCTCGATCTGCCGGCTGCACCGGGCCATCTGCTCCTGGACCTCCTGCAGCTGTTCCTCGTCCTCCTCCAGGATCCGTTCCAGAATCTCCTCCACCTCACGGATGGAGACCAGCATATCGGTTTTCTGCTTCTGCAGACGCTGCAGCTGGGGGTACTGGGGGGAATCCTCCCCGCAGTCAATGCCCTGGGTATGCTGGCGCATGGCCCTTTGGCTTTCCTCATAATTCTTCCGCAGAGACGCCGCCCGCTCTTTTACCTGATCCTGAAACTTTTTGTAAAAGCCTGTGTCAAACAGCTCCCGGAAAATTACGCTACGCTCCTGAGTCGTGGCCAGCAAAAGACGCTGGAAATCTCCCTGGGCGATCATGGCAATCTGCACAAACTGGTTCCTGTCCACCCCCAGCAGCTCACAGACCGCCCGGGTTACCTGGCGGGTTCCCGTGACCACCTGTCCGCCGGGAGCTGTAAGCACAGCGTCAGCCTTCTGGGTGGTCATTTTGCTTCCCCGCCTGGCCGGACGCAGGTACTCCGGATTTCTCCGGACCCGGTAGGTTTTGTCTCCATAGAGAAAGGTCAGCTCCACATAAGTCTGGACATCCTCCGCCGCATATTTGCTGCGGAACATATCCGCCTCCCGCACACTTCCGCTGGCCTCTCCGTACAGGGCAAAGGTGATCGCGTCAAAAATCATGGTCTTTCCCGCTCCCGTATCTCCGGTGATCAGGTACAGACCGCTGGAGCCGAATTTTGAAAAATCCACCGCCGTCCGCTCCGCGTAAGGACCGAAGGCCGATAGTTCCAGATAAACCGGTTTCATTCCACACCCTCCCCCTTTCGTACCTGCTCCATCAACTCTCTGGCGCAGTCTCTCTGCGCCCCGCTCAGCTCCTGCTGGTTCTGCTGGAGGAAAAACGCTGCCAAAAGCTCCATCGGCGACTGTTCCTTTTCTGCCGTTTCCTGCATCAGCGCCTGACTGGCGCGGGTTCTCGCATTGTCGTAATCGATCTTCATGATATTGGGATAAATGCTGCGCAGCCGCCCGATTACATCGGGAATGTCGTTCTCGTCCGTCAGGATTACATGGAGATAATCTTCCAGCGCCGTCCCCTGATAATTTTTCCGCAGCACCAGATCCTCATAGCGTCCGCGAAGCTCGCGCATCTGGCGCAGCGGCGTCAGCGGCTCCTGTCGGATCTGCAGTTCTCCCTTCTCCTTCAGCTCTACGATGGTCACAGATTTGCTGTGGCCGATCTCCGAGAAGGAATATTTCAACGGCGTACCGCTGTAGCGGATGTGCTCCGCTCCGGCTGCCTGCGCCCGGTGGATATGTCCCAGCGCCACATAGTCGAAAGGTTCAAACACCGAGGCGTCCACATTCTCCACGCCTCCCACAAACACCTCCGCCGCTTCCTCCGAGCCGGACAGGACCGTTCCCGTGACAAACTGGTGGGCAACCAGCAGATTTCTCTGAGAGGTATCCAGCTCCATGCCCCCGATCACCGCGCTCAGCGCGTCCTGATACGTTTCGATCTCCTGCTCCGGGAAAAAGCGTTTCACCATCGCCGGCTTCAGAAACGGCAGCAGCCATAGATTCAAAGGGCCGTATTCATCCTCCAGCCGCACCGGGGACAGGGTTCCCTCGTAGCTCTGCGTCAGGTGTACGCCACTCTCCCCCATGATCCGCGCGCCAAAAGACAGACGTTCCACGGAATCGTGGTTCCCGCTGATCACAAACACCGGAAGTCCCCGGCTGTTCAGTTTTGTGAGAAACCAGTCGAAAAGCCGGACTGCTTCCGCCGGGGGGATCTGTTTGTCATAGACATCCCCGGCGATCAGCACCCCGTCCACCTGTTCTCTGTCCGCAATCTCCAGGATCCGGCGCAGAATGTATTCCTGATCTTCCAGCATGGAAAACTCGTTGACGCGTTTTCCGATGTGAAGATCTGCTGTATGTAAAAAACGCATAGATTCTCCATTTCTCCGCCGCAGGAGTTTGGTTGCGGCGGTGCAACGTATATATTCAGTATAACACATCGTTTAAGTCAGCAAAACAGGAAATTTCCGGGGTGGTGTCAAAAGCGTGTGAAAAGCGGACGCGGGGCGGCGCAGGCGGCATGTGTATTCTGGGGACGGCTGCAAAGCCGTGGAAACTCTAAACGCTCCAGCGCCCCGCAGGACGGGTACCGGCGCAATTCGCCAGGAATGCCTGATGCATTCCCGGCTTAGAGCGTGTTTGAAAATTCATTCCTGCAATATGCACGCCCCACTTTGCGGAGAATTTGTTTCAAAAGTAGTCAGCGTAGCCCGCTACGCCTCCTGCTTTTGAAACAAATTCTCCGCAAACTGTGACGCACATCTTGCAGAAAGCAATTTTCAAACATGCTCTGATGCGCCTCAGGCTCCGGACTGGCAGTCCTTCGCCTGCCCCGTCCTGCGGGGCGCTGGTGCGTTAAGAGTTTCTCACGGCTTTGCAGACGCCCCCAGAATACACATGCCGCCTGCGCCGCTCCGCTGGGCTTTTCGTGCGCGGGTGGTGCGGGTGGTGGTTTGGTTGATGCTTTTGGTTTCATATGCGTTAGTTTCGCTCCGATGGGTTTTGAGTGTGCAGGTGATGCGGTTGAGGGCGGTTTGATTGATGCTCTTGGTTTCATATACGTTAGTTTCGCTCCGGTGAGTTTTGGGTGCGCAGGGATTGGGATTTGTTGTGGTTTGGCTGTTGACTTGAATTTTTTTATATGGATGTGAAAAATGCGGCTGACGTTTGGGTTTGTCAGCCGCATGGGGTTTTGGATGTTTTGTTTTGATTTTTGTTTTGATCAGAACAGGCCCTGGATGATGAGGATTACCAGAAGAATGGGCAGCAGGAAGGTCAGGTACCAGCGTATCCAGTTTGGTACTTTGATTCCGGTGCCGCGGTTGGCTTCTGCCTGGTAGTTTTTGAATCCCCAGCCGTACCGTGTGGTGCAGAACAGAAGATAGATCAGGGATCCGATGGGCAGCAGCAGGTTGCTGACGATAAAGTCTTCCAGATCCTGGATCGTGGAACCTGCTCCCCGCGGCTGGAAATCAGACCACAGATTGAAGCCGAAAACGCAGGGCAGCGACAGGATGATCAGCAGGATCATGTTGATCAGTGACGCTTTCTTTCTGCTTACCTTAAACAGTTCCATGTTGCAGGCCAGGATGTTCTCAAATACCGCGATGATGGTTGAGAACGACGCGAAAAACAGAAACAGGAAGAAGAAGGAGCCAAAGATCCTTCCGCCTGTCATGGACGCAAAAATGTTCGGCAGTGTCTTGAAGATCAGTGACGGTCCTGCATCCGGATTTACCCCGAAGGAGAAGCATGCCGGGAAAATGATCAGGCCGGATACAATGGCCACAAAGGTATCCAGCACCGCAATGTTGAGCGCCTCGCCCATCAGAGTTCGTCCACCACCCATGTAGCTTCCGAAGATCAGCATGGCGCCGATTCCAAGACTCAGTGTGAAGAACGACTGATTCATGGCTCCGGTGATGATGTTGAACAGCCCCAACTCCTCTACTTTTCCGATATCTGGTATCAGATAAAATTTCAGTCCTTCCGCCGCGCCTGGCATGGTGAAGCTGTATACTGCCAGAAATACCATGATCACCAGCAGCGCCACCATCATCCATTTTGTGATCCGCTCCACGCCGTTCTGCAGGCCGAAGGAACAGATGGCAAATCCTGCGATCACCACGATCAGCATGGTAACGATGAGAATGGACGGTGAGGCCAGCATCTCTTCATATGCCGCCACTACCTGCTCCGTGCCGGCGCCGTCAAATTTTCCGGTCAGAAACAGGTAGAAGTAATACAGCATCCACCCGGTGACCACGGTGTAAAACATCATCAGTCCATAGTTTCCAAGCATTGCCACATAGCCGTGGATATGCCACTTGCTTCCCGGCTTTTCCAGCGCCTGGTAAGCGCGGACGGTGCTCTTATGGCTGGCGCGGCCAATGGCCAGCTCCATGGTCAGGATCGGCACGCCCATGATTGCCAGAAAGATCAGATAAAATACTACAAAAATACCTCCGCCATAGTTGCCGGCCATGTACGGAAATTTCCATACGTTTCCGATACCGATGGCGCACCCCGCTGAGATCAGGATAAATCCTAAGCGGGATTTGAACTTCTCTCGTTCCATCTCTTCTTTTCCTCCCTGTATACCGCATACAAAAGAGACTGCAAAGCAAATGCTTCTGCCGCAGTCTCCCGTATCCGTGATTTCCTCCTATTATACATGAAAACTTCGTGTTTGCATAGGGAGAAATTATGGTATTTTAAGCACACTCTAAGCTTCTGCTATTTCCGAACACAAATGGAGCTTTCAGCACACACTGCTGTTTTCCCTCAGAAACCTCCCCGCAAACCGCATAAGATTCTCCATCTCCGTCTCCAGATTCCGCTCACTCTTTTCCCTGCTGACAGAGAAGTCCTCCGGCAGCTGGTTGATAGAGAACGCCGCCGTCAGTCCGCAGCGATACAGCTCTGGCAGCGCCTGCCAGTCCACGCCGCCCGCCACCGCCACAACAGGGACGCCAAGCTTCTGTCCCCGCCTGGCAATCCCTGAGATCACCTTGCCGTGAACGCTCTGCCCGTCCAGCCTGCCCTCACCGGTGAGGATCAGATCCGCGTCTTTTGCCAACTCTTCAAAGCGGACCGTGTCCAGCACAATCTGGATACCCGGCAAAAGCTCCGCGCCGAGAAGCGCGGCCATCCCGGCTCCCAGACCTCCGGCAGCCCCTCCGCCAGGCAGTTTTCGGATATCTTTCACCGTGTCCAGGCATTCCAGGATTCCTGCATAGTGCGCCATTCCATGCTCCAGCTCCTGCACCATTGCCTCATCAGCGCCTTTCTGCGGGCCAAACACGCAGGCGGCGCCCTCCGGTCCCAGCAGCGGATTTGTGATATCGCACATGGCCAGCAGCTTTCCCTGGGCCAGCCGTTCTTCCCTTCCGGCGGTATCGATACGCGCGATTTCCCCGAGGGTCGCGCCGACAGGCACAAACTGTCTGTCCTGTCTGTCATAAAAGCGGACGCCAAGGGCGGCGGCCATCCCGCAGCCGCCGTCATTGGTACAGGAACCGCCAAGTCCCACAATGATCTTTCGCGCGCCGGCCTCCAGAGCGGCCAAAACCAGCTCACCCACCCCGTACGTTGTTGTTTTCCCCGGATCTTCCCGGTGTTCCACCAAAGGCAGTCCGGCGCAGGACGCCGTCTCCACCACCGCCGTGCCGTCGCCAAGCATCCCGTACTCCGCCTCCATAGGTTCCATATACGGGCCATGCACCGGCACACGCACCTTCTGTCCGCCCAGCGCGTCCAGAAAACAGTCAACGCTGCCCTCGCCCCCGTCCGCCACGGGAACAGTGATCGTCCGGCATGTTGGAAACTGTCTTCGCACCTGCCGTTCCATAAGAGCGCAGACCTGTTTCGCGCTCATGGTTCCTTTAAACGAATCCGGTATGATAATGACCTTCTTCATTGCTTTTTTCTCCGTCTCCTTCTGTTTCTTTTGTGACTTCTAAACACCTGGTCCGAACCAAACGGCTTTTTGGAAGGTTCAGACACATCCTACTGTTATTATATAAGATTCACTCGTACCGCACAATCTCTTTTCGCAGGCGTTTCATGATCCGTTTCTCCAGCCTTGAGATATAGGACTGGGAAATTCCCAGAAGATCCGCCACCTCCTTTTGGGTCTTCTCGCCGCCGTCCGGCATATTGATGCCGAAGCGCAGGCGCACGATGGTCTGTTCCCGCTCTGTCAGCTTGCTGATGGCTTTGCCCAGAAGATTTTTTTCCACCTCCTGCTCAATGCCGTGGTAGATCACGTCCTCGTCCGTCCCCAGGATATCCGACAGCAAAAGCTCATTGCCGTCCCAGTCTACGTTCAACGGCTCGTCGATGGACACTTCCATTTTTGTCTTGTTGTTTCTGCGCAGATACATGAGGATTTCATTTTCAATACAACGGGACGCGTAAGTGGCCAGCTTGATCTTTTTCTCCGGGTTGAAGGTGTTGATGGCTTTGATCAGTCCGATGGTTCCAATGGAGATCAGGTCCTCCACCCCTACGCCGGTGTTGTCAAATTTCTGGGCGATATATACCACAAGGCGCAGATTGTGCTCGATCAGAGCGCTTCTGGCCTCACGGTTATCACTGGCGGAAAGGCCCGCGATAGCTTTTGCCTCCTCCTGTTCCTCCAAAGGCGCCGGCAGTACGTCCGCGCCTCCGATATAAAACACCTCTCCCGTCTGACGAAATACCGCCGAAGAGGATTTTTTCCGTAACATGCCGAAGCGGATACCCGCCGGCAGTGCAGCCTGCATCATACTCTCTTCCTCCTAACTGTCCATTAAATCTGGATGCAATATCATCTGGCAGCCTGTGGGAGCAGCGCTGTCTTTTCCGGTAAGCGCCAAAGCGGGAGAACTTATACGCTTTCTGGTATTCCCCTGGATCAGGACCATCTCCGGTATGCGGATGACCGGCAGCATGCCGCCGGCACATCCGACACTGCGAAAGCCTATGTAATGGAGCTGCAGCGTCTGCAGAAGCTCCGGGTGCTTCATTTCCCGTCCTTCCACAAACGCTGCAAGTTCCCTTCGCATATCTTCCGAAAACAGTTCCTTTATGATCTCATATGGTATGACTGACACCGGCTTTCCGGAAGTGGTGTCCCGCAAAGCGTTGCCTGTGTCATACAGTCCCTTGACTTTTATGCTTTTTTCTCCGGCACCAAGATAGACCGTCACCGTCCGTTTCCGTACTTTCTCCTGCCGTTCCTGCACTTTCAGGAAGACTGTGACCGCGGCATAGACCAGAAAACCGGCCAATACAGCCGCCGCCATTCCCCTTCGCCCGGCCAGACGTTCCAGCAGACGGATTCCGCCGCTCATCAGAAAAGAGATCAGCAGAACGCCGAATACTCCGTGGACAAGCTGTTTCCCACCTTTGGTATTGCAGCCAAACTTTACCATTCCTGTGATTCCCGCGATTCCGGCAAAGAGCATCGCCCCCGGCGGCAGGCACCGGAAAAGTGCCAGCCAGCCGACGAACGCGGCGGCGCCGGCCGCCGCAGAGACTGCGCTTCTGCGGTGCGTGGCAGAGCAGTGCAGAAGTCTTCGGGTGAGTCTCAGGAGAACGTAGTTCATGATAAAATTCTCCAGAAACAGCAGGTCTACATAAATTTCGTAATACAAAAAGACACCCCCGTCAGCCTGTCTGGTCTTTACCGGAATCGGCAAGTACCATTATAGGGGACGGGGGGCGTTAATTTTGTCAAACCAGCGACACAATCCTGAAAATCTTTCGACAAAGTGTGAGGGGGGACGCCCAACAGCCAGGGAGGCGCGCGGGAGCCGCGGCGGGGTGGGAAAACTGCATTCCGTTCTCACTCCGGCATACGGACGATCCGGGCCGAACGGTTCGCCGGCTCTGCCACACGCGTTATGGGATTGGGTGCGTGTTTTCTTTGGGTGTGGCAGCTCCGGCGGACAGTTCGGCCCGGATCGTCCGTATGCAGTCGCAAGAACTGGAATTGCAGTTTTCCCGCCCCGCCGCGGCCCCCGCGCGCCTCCCTGGCTGTTGGGCTGGTTTTGTGGGGCGGAGGGGGGAGGGCGGGTGGTTTTCATTTGGTGCTACATTGGATGATGCGGTGTTTGTGGATGATTGTGTACGGGAAGTCAGTTGGCGGTGATTCTTTGGTGCAGGAGGGTTTGGATGGTGCGGACTTCTTCGGCGGGGAATTGGCCGGGGGCGGAGGCGGTTCCGGCGCTGGCGTAGGTGAGGCAGGAGCCGAAGGTTTCTCCGCTGAGGCGGGTGATGGCGCCGAGGGGGCCCATGGACATGGTGACTACCGGGCGGGGGGTGGCGGTAATCATTTCCTGGGTGATGTCCAGCAGGCGGAGGACGTCGCGGCGGTTTTCGGGCATGACGGCCAGTTTCAGGATGTCTGCGCCGGTCTGTTCCAGGCTTTCAAATACTTCTCTCAGTTCTTCCTGGGGCGGGGTGTGGTGGAAATAGTGGCGGGAGGCGATGACCAGACAGTTTTCTCCGTGTATGGTTTCTGTCAGTTTTGCCGCGTCCAGGTGTTTCATCTGTGCTTCTACGTCGATCAGGTCGGCATAGCCGCTTGCGGCGGCTTCCAGGTTCAGTTCTGTGTATTCTTCCGGGGTGATCGGGCGCTCGCCGCCTTCCGCGGCGCTGCGGAAGGTAAACAGAATGGGCAGCTGTCCTGCTGTCTTGGAAAGTTTCTGCAGCAGTCCGGCCGCTGCGCCTGGCTGCAGGATGTCCGTGAAGCTGTCGGCGCGCCACTCCAGCAGGTCCGGACGCGCCGCAGCTGCTTTCTTTGTGTGCTCCAGGATCTCTTCCTCTGTCTTTCCCATCACCGGAACGCAGATGCGCGGCATTCCGGCTCCTATGGTGAGGTTTCTGATTCTTACGGTTTTATATTTCATATGGTCTGGCTCCTTTCCATTGCTGTTTTTGTATTCAGTTGGCTGAATAACTACCTGTTTTTTGATTATACCTTTCTTTTATCGAGAAAACAATCTGCAATTTTCCGGAACTTATGGTATAATTGTGGCAGTTCGTAACAGTTCCTCGCACCCGGACTGTTCCAGATTTTACATAAAGGAGTATAGATCCATGACCATAACTGAAATACCTGTCACTGGTACCACAAAACTTACCGCGCTTCTTGGAAGTCCGGTCGCTCACAGTCTTTCTCCGCTGATGCACAACTGTGCCTTCCGTCATCTGGGCCTGGACTACGCGTATCTGTGCTTCGACGTTACGGAGAAGGAGCTTCCTTCCGCTGTGGAGGGTCTGAAGGCGATCGGTATCCGCGGATTTAATTTGACGATGCCGAATAAAAATAAGATTATGGAACTGGTGGACCATATTTCCCCTGTCTCGCAGATCTGCCGGTCCATCAACACGGTTGTCAACGACGGCGGCGTGCTTACCGGCACTTCCACAGACGGCATCGGCTATATGGAAGCCCTCCACGATGCCGGATACGATGTCGCCGGGGAGGAGATTACCATGATGGGCGGCGGCGGCGCTTCCACAGCCATCTGTGCCCAGGCAGCCCTGGACGGTATCCGCCATATCCATATTTTCGTCCGTCCTTCCAGCCGCTTCTATCAGAGAACCCTGGAACTGGCGGACACCATCAACCGCACCACCCCCTGCCGTGCCTCTGTGTACGACCACGAGGACCAGAGTTCCCTGCGTCAGGCCCTCTCCCGCAGCAGACTGCTGATCAACGGAACCCCTGTGGGCATGGCTCCTGACACAGAACACTCGATCATCGAAGACACCTCTTTGTTCCACGAGAACCTGATTGTCTCCGATCTGATCTACAATCCCCGAAAGACGCGTCTGATGCAGCTTGCCGAATCTGTGGACTGCAGTACCTTTAACGGCATGTATATGCTGCTGTACCAGGGCGCGGAATCTTTCCGTATCTGGACGGGGCAGAATATGCCTGTGGAGCTGATCAAGACCAATTACTTTCTGTGACTGCTGCCAGCCAGACTGCCGCGGACAGCCGTCATTCCCTTACCCCGGCATCGTCTGATTCTGTGTATATCAGAAAAACCCATGTGTCCGAAAAACACGCCAAAAAGACGGAGAGAAGATGGTTTCTCATTTTCTCTCCGTCTTTTCTATCCATTTATACGTTATACGCAGCCACCCTGAGCGTGTCTGCCTGTCCCTGTCCCGCGGGATGTTTTCGCCCAGAAACGGAACCGTTACAAACCATAACGATTCAGCTGTCTGAATCGTTACGGCAATCCAGCACTTATCTGCGGTTTCTTAAGAAATCCGGAATCTGGATATCCTTTTTCGGCACATTGCTGGTGATTGGAGCCTGCGGCTGCGGAGCAGCTGCGGAAGCTGTTCCAGCGTTCGGGATATTAAATTTCGGCATCTGAAAACCGGAAGACGCGGCTGCTCCGCTCTTTCTCTGATCCGAGGAAGCGGAAGCCGTCTTCTTTCCCTTGCTGTCGTTGGTAACGCTTGCCTGTCTTGTGGTAGCGTCATCCAGTCCTGTGGCGATAACTGTGATTCTCGCGGCATCGGATACGCTGTCGTCGTACATTGCACCGAAGATGATGTTTGCGTTCTCGCCGGCCAGATTCTGTACATAGCTTGCCGCGTCGTTGGCATCCATCAGAGAAATATCTCCGGAAATATTGATGATCACATGGCTTGCACCCTCGATGGTAGTCTCAAGCAGCGGACTTGCAACGGCCTGCTGAACTGCCTCCAGCGCCTTGTCGTCGCCTCTTGCCTCTCCGATACCGATGTGAGCCACGCCCTTGTCTGTCATAACAGTCTGAACATCCGCGAAATCCAGGTTGATCAGCGCCGGCAGGTTGATCAGGTCTGTGATGCCCTGTACTGCCTGCTGAAGCACCTCGTCCGCTTTCCGCAGCGCCTCCGGCATGGTTGTCCGGCGGTCTACGATCTCGAGCAGCTTGTCGTTGGGAATCACGATCAGTGTGTCCACATTTTCTTTCAGCTTGTCAATGCCCATCAAAGCATTGCTCATGCGGGTCTTTGCCTCGAATTTGAACGGTTTGGTGACAACGCCTACGGTCAGAATACCCATTTCCTTTGCAACGCCTGCCACTACAGGGGCCGCTCCGGTTCCGGTTCCGCCGCCCATACCGCAGGTGACAAATACCATATCGGCGCCTTCCATCACCTGTTTCAGTTCTTCTACGCTCTCCTCAGCGGCTTTCTCGCCTACTTCCGGTTTCGCGCCTGCTCCCAGCCCCTTGGTCAGCTTTTCGCCGATCTGTAAAATCGTCGGAGCCTTGCACATTGTCAGCGCCTGCTTGTCGGTGTTGACACCTACAAATTCAACGCCTGCAATGGATTCCTCCACCATTCTGTTGACAGCGTTGTTACCCGCGCCGCCTACTCCGATGACGATGATCTTAGCAGAAGACTCTGCCTCATTTGTCATGATTTCTAACACTTGTGTTTCCTCCTTACTTAGGCCACTCGCCTCTCTATATTTCCCTTCAGGTCTGTCATCCTTTGGTAACAGTTCAACCAGGTCTGTGCTCACTGCGCAGACCGTGTGAAAACGTACCGCCTGCGGGCGTTCAGCCCATCGCGAAGCGATTTTTAATGGCCGAATGCCGTAACCATTCAGCTGGCTGAATAGTTATATCCCTTGCTTGGTAGATATTTCTTTGTCCAATGTAAGAAAAAGCTCTCGCTGAATCATACATATAGATATAATATAATCTATTTGGAAATTTATCAACTGTTTTTTTGGGTTTTTTGCAGATTTTTCTTATTTTCAGGAGTTTTTCCTGTTTTCCTGTCGCCGCCGCGCTCCCTCTGTGCATTTCTCCCTGCCGCCTGGCAGCGCACGGCGAATACCCGCATTTTACGCATAAATCAGAGTTCTTCACATCTTGGAAGCCTGTCTGTTCTGTGCCATTCTACGCGGCCGGATCAGCCTCTCCTCCGTCGGTCTGCGCGGCCGGATCGTCTTCTCCTGCGTTATCCTGTCCGTTTGCGTCTGACGCAGGTTCCTCCGCCTGCGTATCCTGGCCATTCGCGGCCTGTGTGTCCTGGCCCTGTGTATCCTGCCCATCCTGGCTCTGTGCATCCTGCCCATTCGCATCCTGCCCATCCTGGCCCTGTCCGTCTTGTGCATCCTGCGCATCGTTCTCCTCCTCGCCGGCGGAGAACACCACGTCGCCGTTGCGCTCGTCCACATTCTCCATGTGGAGCGCACCTTCCAGGCCGGCAAGCTGAGGCATGATTCCCGCGAGTCTGGAGATCTTTTCCTCCAGGTACGCCTCCGTACCCAGTTTGACACGGATGTTTCCTTCATAATGAAGGATCAGTTCCTGCCCGCCGGAAATCTCCACCTGCTCCGGCCAGAGCCGGAACCGGTCCAGCAGCCTGGTCAGCGCGTCCAGCGTCTCAAATATCTCTTCGTTTTCCACCGAAAGGCGTTCACCGACCACCGCGGCCATCACATCCAGCCCCGTTACCTGGGGGATGTTCTCCAGATCCGGGTCGTACTCCTCCGACCGCGCCCTGGCGGTGGGAATACTCTCCGAATCCAGAACCTCCCCCTGTTCTCCGGTCAGCGGCTGAACCTCCAGACTCTCTCCTTCCTCCTGCGGCTCTTCCAAAGGAATACACTCCAGCACGATTCCCTTATTGTCAAAGTACGCTTTTTCCCCGTCCACCTGCACATAGCCGACGGTCATTTTTTCTTCCACCACGGCGCGCACAGTGGACGGAGAGAGAATCTCATAGGAGACGGATTCCAGGAAGGGGATTCCGGAAAAATCCGCCCGGTACGGAAAGAACGCAAGAAGCACCGTGTTAAACCCAAGCGGCTCCTGCTGCTTTACGATCTGCCGGATCTCGCCCTCCGTATAACGGTCGTTGCCGGTTACCTCAATGTTTTTCGTCTGAAAGATCACAAAGAAAAGCAGCGCTGTCATAACGACGATCCCAAATCCCAGAAGGATGCCCCGGATCCGCAGGCTGCGTCTCTTTTTTCTCTTTTTCTTTTCACCCATATTTTTTATTTACTCCTCTGTCACGCATATCCTGGCTCCCAGCTGCTCCAGCTGCTTTGGAAGCCGCTCATAACCTCTTTCTATGTACTGTACCTGTTCCACCTCCGTACTGCCCCCGGCAGCAAGCGCCGCGATCACCAGCGCCGCCCCGCCTCTCAGATCGCAGGCGGTCACGCGGGTTCCCCTCAGTTGGCTTTTCTCCATTCCGATCACAGAACCGCAGATCTCTGCCTTGGCGCCCATGCGCATCAGCTGCCGGACCGCCGCGAAACGGTCCTCAAACACCGTCTCCCGGACCAGCGTTTTTCCGTTGAGCGTGGCCGCGGCGGCCAGAAGTGGCGACTGCAGATCGGTGGGAAATCCGGGATAACCGGCGGTTTCCACATAGGATACCCCATCCGTGACCCGGGTGCTGTCCGTAAACAGTTTATCACCTGTCACCCGGTATTGTCCACCCATTTTCCGGTAAACCTTCAAAACCGCGTTCATTTCCTCCGGCAGAACCCCGTCAAGCTCCAGAACGCTCCTGGTGGCCGCGCCTGCCAGAAGCCAGGTTCCCGCCGCAATCCTGTCCGGCGGCACCCGGAACACTGTGCCGTGCAGCTTTTTCTTTCCCTGAATCAGGATGCACCCGCTGTCCTCCCCTTCGATGGAAGCGCCCATGCGGCGCAGCAGACGGCAGAGCCACTGTACCTCCGGCTCCCTGGCGCAGCCGCAAAGCGTCGTCGTCCCCTCGGCGCAGACAGCGGCCAGCACAGCGTTTTCCGTGGCGCCCACGCTGACCTTTGGAAAACGGATATGGTTTCCCGACAGTTTCCCGGCGTAAGCCGTAATGGTCTGTTCTGTCCGGGTGATCCCCGCTCCCAGCGCCTCCAGCGCCATCTCGTGAAAATCCGTCGGCCGGCGGCCGATGGTGCAGCCGCCCGGAAGTCCCACCTTCGCGTAACCATTCCGCCCAAGAAGACTTCCCAGAAAAAGAATGGAGGAGCGCAGCTTTCCGGATTCCCCGCTGCCGGCCAGATCAGAACCTATGCTCCCGCAGCTGATCCTAAGCGTATCCTCCTCCCACTCTGTCTTTGCACCCAGCGCCCGCAGCAGCCGTTCCATACAGAAAACGTCGCTGATCCTGGGACAGTTTTGAAGCGTCACCGTCTCTTCCTGGAGCGCCGCGGCCGCCATCATGGGGAGCGCCGCGTTTTTTGACCCCTGGACCCGGATTTTTCCCCCAAGGGGAAATCCTCCTGTAATCTGATATATTTTCAAACCAGGCTCCTTGGAAACGTACTCTCCATATCATATGCAGAACGGCCCTGTCCTGTGAATCGTACGGCCACACTCTACTTTTCAAAACGCGACACTGACAGGGCAAGGCCCATCTCTACCAGCAGAAATGCCACCGACGTTCCGCCGTAGCTGATAAACGGCAGAGTGATCCCAGTGTTCGGTATGGTATTGGTCACTACCGCGATGTTGAGGATTACCTGAATGGCAATATGCCCCATAATCCCCGCCGCGATCAACGTTCCCGCCAGATCCGGCGCGTGGACCGACGTAACCATCAGACGCCAAATCAGCAGACCGAAGGCCAGCATCACCAGGCAGGCCCCCACCAGTCCCGTCTCCTCGCAGATAATGGAAAAAATCATGTCGTTCTGGGCCTCCGGCACAAAGCCAAGCTTCTGCAGGCTGCTTCCGATGCCTTTTCCGAAAATCCCGCCGCTGCCGATGGCGTACAGTCCCTGGATGGTCTGAAAGCCTTTCTCATAGGCCTCCGGATCCCGCCAGATGGCCAGACGTTCCAGGCGGTAGCTCTCCAGGCTCAGGAACACTGCCACGATAGCGATGCCTGCGCCGCCAATCCCCACAAACGGCACATAGCGGGGATTTGTCACAAAGATCAGAATCACCGCAATGCCAAGGATGATCACCGCCGTACTCAGGTTGTTGGAACCCACCAGCGCCACAATGGGCACCGTGCTGGCAAAGACAAGCACCATAAACCGCCAGCCGGACAGTTTTTGCCTGGTCTCCTCCGTCACCCAGGTGAGAAACAGAATCACCGCCGCCTTCGCCAGCTCGGAGGGCTGGAAGGACAAAGGCCCCAGGGCCAGCCACCGCTTAGAGCCGTTGATGGAACTTCCCACAAACAGCACCGCCGTGGAAAGGCCAATAGAAATCAGATAAAGCAGCGGCGCGTATCTCAGCAGCCTGTGGTAATCCATATGGGAGATCAGATACATGCCCGCCAGTCCCAGAAGTCCGGCGAACAGCTGTTTCTTAAAATAATAGGCCGGGTCATTAAATTTCACCCGGCCATTGTATGCGCTTGTACTGTATAGAAGAACCAGTCCCACAGCCAGCAGCAGGACCACCAGCGCCAGCAGCGTGCTGTCTGTCTTTTTTCCCGGCTTTGGAAGTTTAAAATCCATAGGTGTCACCGGTCCTTGGCACTCTTTACCTTAATTTATTCCGAAACCTCCGGAAAAATTACGGGAATGCACAGACCCGGAGCATGTTTCAAGCATTCATTGCAACGATTCGTAACAGTTCAGCCAGGTCTGCGCATTTACTGCGCAGACCGTATGAAAGCGTAGCGCCTGCGGGCATCCGGCCCATCGCGAAGCGATTTTCAATGGCAGGATGCGTAACAGTTCAGCAGGCTGAACTGTTGCAACGATTCAGCCAGCCACTATCCCGCAAGGTGTTTTCGCGCAGAATGCGCGAAAATCATGCCTCCCAGAAAGTAAGCAGCTCCTCGGCGTTTTTTCTGCGGGGCGCCTCCGGAACGGACTGGGGATACCCCACGGCGATGACCGCGCAGACCTGCTGTTCCTGGGGAATCGCCAGCCGTCCGGCGATTTCCTTTTCGTCGAACAGTCCCATAATGACCGTTCCAAGCCCCTTCTCCCAGGCGGCCAGGCAGAAGGTCTGGGCGGCGATGCCGGCGTCAAAGCTTTCCCAATGGCTTCCCTTGGAGGTGGAAAAGCTTCCGTCCCTCTCGTAGCCGGAACGGCCTTTTATGCCCGTCAGCACCACCACCGCCGGAGCCTTGGAAAGATTCTCCATATTTTTTTCGAATCCCAGCATACAGGCTTCGCCCGCCAGCTCCCGGATTTTCTCCTTGTCGTCCACCACAAGATACCGCGCCGTCTGGGTATTTTTCCACGAAGGCGCGTAGGCGGCTGTCTCAACTACCTCCCGCAGGAGCTCCCGCGGCACCGGCCTGTCCTCAAATTTCCGGATACTTCTTCTCTCCCGGATTCCCTGTATCAGTTCCATGTTGACACTCCTCTCTGATCTTTCTTATCGTAACAGTTCAGCCAGCGGAATCGTTACTTCACACTCACAGTTCCATCACAGCTGGCCCACATACTCCTTGAACCGCTCGCCTCTCTGCTCATAGCTGTCAAACTGATCCCAGCTTGCGCAGGCCGGGGACAGCAGCACCGCGTCCCCCGAAACCGCCATGCCGGCGCAGAGCTTTACAGCCTCCTGCAGGCTGTCCGCCAGATATACCGGCTGAAAACCTTCTTCCCGGGCCGTCCTGGCGATCTTCTCCCTGGTCTCTCCGATCAGCACCAGGGCTTTTACCTTTCCGTCAAAGGCACGGATCCAGCTCTCGTAGGTGGACTGCTTGTCGTAACCGCCGCCAATGAGCAGCGTAGGACGGTTCATAGCCTGGATGCCCTTGATCGCCGCGTCGGGATTTGTGCCCTTGGAATCGTTGTAATAAGCCACGCCGTTCTTCTCGCAGACATATTCGATCCGGTGCTCCACGCCGGGAAACGCGCAGACTGCCTCCCGGATGTTTTCCATGGGGACCCCGGCGTCCCAGGCCATAGCCACGGCGGCCATCACGTTCTCAAAATTGTGAAGTCCAAGAATCTTCAGCGCGTCCGTGCGCACCACCGTCTCCTTTTCCCCGCCATGGGCCAGCATGATCGCGCCGTCCTCATAATAGATGCCCTCGTCCAGCGCCCGCAGGCTGGAGAAAAAGATGACCCGCATCTTCTGCCGTGCCATCAGTTCCTGGCCAAATGCCCGAAGTACTTCATCCTCATAATTCAGCACACAGACATCCTCCATGGTCTGATTTTCCGTAATCCGCTCCTTTACCCGTATGTACTCGTCCATGGTGTGATGACGGTTGAGATGGTCCTCTGTGATATTTGTAATGGCGCTGGCCCTCGGATGGAACGTCTCGATGGTCTCCAGCTGGAAGCTGCTGATCTCCGCCACCGTCACCGTTTCTTCTGTGGTGTCCAGGGCCACAGAGGTGTAGGCTGTGCCGATATTTCCCACCACCTGTACGTCCTTCCTGCAGGTTTTCATGATTTCTCCCAGCAGCGAAGTCGTGGTGGTCTTTCCGTTGGTGCCGGTGATGGCCAATACTTGTCCCTGCCCGGCCTGATACGCCAGCTCCACCTCACCCCATACGGGGATCTGTGCCTCTTTCATCCACTGCACCTGGGGAAGGTCCACCGGCACGCCCGGACTCAGTACCGCCAGGTCCAGCTCCCCAATCCGCTCTTTTGGAAACTCGCCAAGAAGGATTTCCGTCCCGGCGCCCTCCGGCAGTTTTTCACGGATCTTTTCCGCATCCTGCGACGGATTCCCGTCGTAAAGCAGTACCTTTGCTCCCTTCAAAAGCAGCAGTCCGGCGGCTCCGATGCCGCTTTTCCCCGCTCCAAACACCAATACGTTCTTCCCTTTTACATCCATATTCATTTCCTCCAAAAGTTCTTCCACGATATCGTACAACATGTCACATAGCCATCAGCGCGATGAGGCACATCATTGCCGTGATAATGGAAAACACGGCCACGATCCGTGTTTCCGACCAGCCGCACAGTTCAAAATGATGGTGTATCGGCGTCATTTTGAAAATACGTCTGCCGTGGGTCGCGCGGAAATACGTCACCTGCATGACCACAGAGAGGATCTCCGCCACATAGATACATCCGGCCAGCGGCAGAAACAGCGGCATCTGCAGCATATAGGCGGTTCCCGCCACAAATCCTCCAAGGGCCAGCGACCCGGTGTCCCCCATAAAGACCTTGGCGGGAAATACGTTGAACACAAGAAATCCAAGCAGGCTTCCCACCACCGCGCAGGTGACCGGCGTTAATTTCACGCCAAGGCTCATGGAAGCCATGGTAAAAAACACGGCGACCATCACCGTGACGCTGGAGGCCAGACCGTCCAGGCCGTCGGTGAAATTTACGCCGTTGACCGTTCCCAGCACAACAAAAAACAAAAACGGAACCGACAGCCACCCCACCGACAGTTCTCTGCCCGGCAAAAAAGGCAGCTTCATTGCCAGCGGGACGCCGGAAAACCGGATCATATAAAACGCAAACACTGCGGTGATCACAATCTGCAGAAACATTTTCTGCCGGGGATACAGACCGTCGGAACGTTTCAGGACCACCTTCAGGTAATCGTCCAGAAAACCGATTAGTCCAAACCCCAGCGTCAGAAAGAGCACAGGGACGATCTTCGGATGATCCTTCACATAAAACAGCGACGTTACCGTCGTGGACAGCAGAAAGATCAATCCGCCCATGGTCGGCGTGCCCGCTTTTTTCAGATGCGAGGACACCCCCTGCGCCCGCTCGGTCTGCCCGATCTTCAGACGCCGCAAAAATGGAATAATGACAGGTCCAAGTCCCACGCTGACGGCGAAGGACAGCAGGACCGGTATCACCAACTGAATCTCCATAATACACACCTTTCAGTATATAGCTTTTTTATCTGTGATGCAACTTACATTTCACCCTCTTCGCTTTTTTCAATCCCCAGATACGGCAGCACATTGGAAAAAATGTCCCGCATCACCGGCGCGCAGATGGTTCCGCCGTAATACACCCCCTGAGGGTCGTTGATAATGCAGATTCCCAGCACCACCGGATCGTCCGCCGGCGCAAACCCAAGAAACGAGGAAATGTACCGGTTGGCGCTTCTTGGAAGGGTCTGGGAGGTCGCCGTCTTTCCGCCGATCTCGTACCCTTCGATATAAGCGTTTTTCCCAGACCCTTCCGAGACGACGCTCTCCAGGATTCCCCGCACCGTCCGTGAGGTTTCCTCCGAAACGACGCCGTCCCTGGAGGCATAGCTTAAGGTTTCCACCACGGTCCCGTCTTCATCCAGCACCTCCACGCCGAAATGGGGCGTCACCCTTGTTCCCCCGTTGACCAGCGAGGATACCGTCGTCGCCAGCTGGATGGGCGTGATCTGGAAAGACTGGCCGAAGGACATGGTGGCCAGCTCCACCAGACCGATGTTCTCCTCCTTGTGCATGATCGTGGACGCCTCCCCGGGCAGGTCGATGCCGGTTTTCTCCATGAGTCCGAACTGGCGGAAATAGTCGCAGAAGGACGCCACCCCCAGCCGCAGTCCCACCTCGATAAATACCGGATTGCAGGAATTCTGCGCCCCCTGCACAAAGGTTTCCGCTCCGTGTCCGGTGCGCTTGTGACAATGGATTCTCCGGTCCTCCACGATTTTGTAGCCGGGACAGGAAAAAGTATCCTCCGGCGTCACAACGCCCGCCTCCAGTCCCGCCGACATGGTGATGATCTTAAAGGTGGAGCCAGGCTCATAGGTGTCGTTGATGCAGGCGTTGCGCCACATCTGGTTGCGCCGGTCCTGAAGCTCCTCCTCCGTAAGCCCAGAGGGATCTGTCCCGTCGTTGAGAGTGAAGGGATCGTTCAGATCAAACTCCGGCACATTGACGCAGGCATAGATCTCGCCGTTCTGGGGATTCATCAGCAGGATAGAGACGCCGTCCGCCTGCTTTTCCTCCATCGCCTTTTCGGCCGCCTGCTGGCAGTATTTCTGGATGTTGGCGTCGAGACTGATCTTCAGGTCATACCCGGGCACCGGCTCCACCCGGCTCTCACCAATCCCATCCAGCTCGATCCCCCTGGCGTCGGTGGTGGTGAGGATCTTGCCGTTGATGCCCTCCAGCACCTCATCGTATTTTACCTCCAGTCCGATGATCCCCTGATTGTCGCTGCCGGTGAACCCAAGCACTTTGGAGGCCAGCTCCCCGTAAGGATAGTACCGCTTGAAATCCTCATCCACCTTCACGCCGGAATATCCGTATTCCCGGATGCGGTCTCCAATCTCTTTGTCCACGTTGGTCTTGATCCGCTCGATGGAAGAATTTTTCTCCACCCGCTTCCTGACGGTCTCCTCGTCCAGCTCCAGTTCCCGAACCAGCATGGCGGTCACTTCCTCCGGCTCTTCGATCTGACTGTGGATCACCGAGATCGTACACACCGTCCGGTTGGCCGCCAGCACCGTGCCGTTGGCGTCAAGGATCTTTCCCCTGGCCGCCTTAATGTCCCGTTCCCGCTCGTGGAGATCGTCCGCTTTCTCCGAATAGTAGTCCGAGCGGAAGACCATCAGATACACCAGCCTTCCCGCCAGTCCCAGAAGCATGAAAACACAGAGGAAAAATACGATCACGATTTTCTTTTTGTTGTAAGTTTTGTTCTTACGCATAGAATACCCCATAAAAGCTTCCATTATAATAACACTATATGGAAGGTTTTATGGGGTTATTCTTTCGTTATTTATGATCGTCCGCAGCGGGACAAAAACGCTACTGGGCCGTTCCGCCGGTCATTTCATTGTCCGTGTTTGTCATTCCGTCGCTGAACCGGTCGTTTCCTCCGGTCTGTACGCTGTCGTCCTCCTGGGATTCCTCCGGCAGCGGAAGATTGCTGTTTCCGGCTCCTGTCTCAGAACCCTCTCCGATATCGCCTGTGCCGTCGTCGGGATACAGCCCCAGATACGGCAGCGCCTCGGTGAGAATGTTTTTTGCCAGTTCCTGGGCGTATACGCTGTTGGCCTGGATATCCGCGTGGGGCCTGTCCACAACCACATAAATCGCCACCTGCGGATCGTCCAGCGGCGCGAAGCCGATAAAGGACACAAGATAATCGGTCTTGTTTCTCGTACCCGTCTCCGGGTCAACCTTCTCGGCGGTTCCGGTTTTTCCGCCCATGGTGTAACCTTCTACCTTCGCGCTCTTTCCGGTTCCCTCCTCCACAGCCGTTCCCAGATAGCTTCTGATCTTGCTGCTGACCTCCGAGGAGATCACCTGTTTTAACAGTTTCGGCTCAATACTTTCCACCAGGGAGCCATTGCTGTCCGTAATCTCGCTGACCACATGGGGCTGATAGTAATATCCGCCGTTGATCACCGAGCAGAACGCGGCAAGCTGCTGGATCATCGTCACATTGTACCCCTGTCCGAAGGACGAGGTAGCCAGCGCCGTATCGTCCCAGGATTCGTCGGAGAACACCAGTCCCGCCGCTTCACCCGGAAGGTCGATGCCTGTCTTTAAACCGAAGCCGAACAGCTGCTGGTATTCGCGGAAGCTTGCGGATCCCATCTTCTCCGCGATCTGCATCAGCGCGTCGTTGCAGGAGTTTTTCAACGCCTCCGCCGCGGTCTCCGTGCCGTGGGCATTGGGAAACACAGAGCATTTGATCTGATAACCGCCCACCATCTGGTAGCCGTCGCAGACAAAGGTGTCCTCGTCGGTGATCGCTCCCGTCTCGAAAGCCGCCGCCACATTCATCGGTTTTGCGGTGGAACCGGGTTCAAAGGTATCGGAGATACAGAAGTTTCTCCACAGCTTGTTCAGCGCGTACAGCTTCGTATGGCGTCCGGTTTCCTTATCGTAATCTGTGACCGTCTCCCCGGCGGCAGATTTTTCAGCGTTCTCCTTTTCGTACTCCTCCATGGCTTTGATCTCGTCTGCCGAGTAAAAGCCCGACAGGTCTCTCGGATCGTTCAGATCGTACCAGTCGGTGGAATCCATTCCGAGAATCTCCCCTGTGTTGGGATCCATAAGGATCACTCCCACGTTCTCGGCTCCCTTGATCAGCTCCGCGCCCTCCGGCGCCTGTCCATTTTCCGGGGTAGCCATCTGTACGTTAAACTTCTCAAGATTGGAACGGATGATCTTCTGAAGATTTACGTCGATGGTTGACGTTACATTGTTGCCGTCCTCCGGCTCGATGATCTCCCGCTGCAGAGTGTCGTCCGCGCCGTAGTAGCTGAAGATCCTTCCCTCCGTGCCGTTGAGCACGCTGGAGTAATATCCCTCGATGCCCCAGGACGCTGTGTTGTTGCTGTAGGTAAAGCCGATCAGATCGCAGGCCTGGGAACCCAGAGGATACACTCTGCTGTACACATCCTCGAACCAGACGCCTTTCACTCTGGCCCGTTTTATTTTCTCCTCTTTTTCCGCCTCGCTTAAATCATCGGAGGAAATACCCACATACTCGTCCAGATACTCCTCAAATTTCTGGCGGTCGTCAAGTGAGATCAGATCGCCGATGGACTGATACTGACTGTCTTTGGTATCTTCATTGGTCAGCTTCCCGCGGATCTCGCTCTCGTCGATGCCCAGCACCTCCACCAGCGCCTGCACCGTCGGTTCCACATACAGCTGCACCTCTTCGCCGTCCACCTTCGTTACAGCGTTGGTTACCTTGCAATCCAGGATCACACGGTATACCTTCTCGCTGGTGGCGAGAGTGATGCCGTTTCTGTCGGTAATATCCCCCCGTTTCGCCGCGATGACGGAGTTCGTCTGGGACTGCTGGTTCTGGCGGCGCACACGGCGTTCATAATCGTCTCCGCTGGCTGCGCCGATATAAATGACACGAAAGGCCAGAATCACGAAAGCGAAGATCACAAGTCCAAAGAGCACTGTAAGCTTCATCCTGACTCTGAAATCTATCTTTCGTTTATCTGGCACTGTGTTATGTGTTTTCTTTTTTCTTTTCTTTGCCAAATGTCTTCACCTATTCCTGCGGTACCTCCTGATACTGGCGCACATAACTGCTGCCCGCGGTATCATAGTACCGGATCTGGGATTTCCCGGCAGGCTGCATTCCCAGCCGGTTCATCGCCGCGTCTCGGATAGCCTCCAGATCTACGGACGCCATCACTTTCATATAGTAGGCGTCGTTGTCGGTCTTCAGGCTGTTTATCTGCATTTCCAGCGACGCGATCTCTTTTCTCTGCTCTGTGATCTTTTCCTTCAAACAAAGAAAACCCACGACGATCGCCACCATGAATGCGCACAGAATAAATGTCGCCATCAGAAAACGCGGTGTAACCTGCGCGTCCCTCGCACGCTGTCCCGCCGATTTTCTTCGTCTCGCAGGGCGCTTCGGCAGTTCCTCTGGCTGCTCCTGTGGAACTGCCGCAAACTGCCGAAGCGCGCTGCCCTCTTCATAGTCGTCTTGTGGGTATCTTTCCGTTCTCTTTGCTGAATCTACCCTTCTATCGCTTTTCTTAGCCATACTTTTCCAGTCTCCCTGTTCTGAGCATTTTCCCTAAACTTCTCTTTTCCCGTAACTATTCAGCCAGCTGAATAATTACCTTTTCCGTTCAAACACCCGCAGCTTCGCGCTTTTTGAACGGGGGTTCGCGTCCATTTCCTCCTGGCCGGGCAGTACCGGTTTCCGGGTGATCACGACGCCTTTCGGACGTTTTTGGCACACACATACCGGAAACTCCGGCGGGCATGTGCATGGATGCTCATTTCTTCTGAAAATATTTTTTACAATCCGGTCCTCCAGCGAGTGGAACGTGATGACGCATATCCTTCCTCCGTCGTTGAGAAGGTCTATCATCCCGTCCAGCGACTCCTCCAGGACCTTCAGCTCCTGATTCACTTCAATGCGAATCGCCTGGAATGTCCTTTTCGCCGGGTGGCCGCCTGTCGCCCTTATCTTTGCCGGAATGGAACGTTTTATGATCTCGGTTAACTCCCCAGTCGTCCGGATCGGTTCCTTTTTCCGGGCTGTACATATATTTCCTGCAATCCTGCCTGCAAACCTTTCTTCCCCGTAATCACGGAGAATGCGAAACAATTGTTCCTCGCTGTATTCGTTGACCACCTCGTAGGCGGAGAACAGGGACCGCTGGTCCATTCGCATATCCAGCGGCGCGTCCTCGCGATAGGTAAATCCGCGATCAGCAGTGTCCAGTTGATAGGAAGAGACGCCTAAATCCAGCATAATCCCGTCCACAGCTTCGATTCCTCTCTCCTGCAGCCTGGGGACCATATCGCAATAGTTGCTGCGGATGATGGTCACTCTGTCGCCGAACTCCCGAAGACGTTCACCCGCAGCAGCGATTGCAGCCTCATCCTGGTCTATCCCTATAAACCTCCCCGTGGCAGACAAACGCCGGCACACCTCTTTCGCGTGCCCCGCGCCTCCCAATGTCCCGTCCACGTATGTGCCATCCGGTTTTATCCTGAGATTTGCAATGGTTTCTTCCAGCAGTACCGATGTATGTTGAAAATTCATGGTTTTCTCCTGTATCCAAAACGAGAACGAAAGCCTCTTCTCTTAAATCACGATTCCCAGATCTGTCAGATTTTCGGCAATCGCGTCCATATCGTCGTAATTATTGTTCTCGCTCCATTTCTCCTTACTCCAGACTTCAATCCGGTTGATACTTCCGGTGAGGACCACATCCTTTTCCAGACCAGCAAATTCCCGCAGCGTCGCCGGCACGAGAATCCTCCCCTGCTTATCCAGCTCACAGGACGTAGCTCCCGCAACAAAAAAACGTGAAAAGGTTCTGGCGCTCTTGTTTGTAAGTGGCAGGGCACGCAGTTTTTCTTCGAAGGACGCCCATTCATCGTTGGGGAAAATAAACAGACAGCCGTCCAATCCCTTCGTCAGCACGAACTCTTCTCCCAGTAGTTCTCTGAACTTGGACGGTATAATTAGTCTTCCCTTCGCGTCAATTGAATGACTGTACTCTCCCATGAACATACTGTAACCCTCTGTCAATCCCAAAGGCAGTGGTCTCCCCACGCACCACCTTCGCTTTGTGCCGGAAGTGAGCTGCCACACTCCCTCCATCTGGCACCACTTTTCACCACTTTCTACCACTTATGTGTCTATCATATAACATCTTTTGGGAAATAGCAAGGGGATTTTCTGAATTTACAAAATTTCCTATTCAAAAAAATGCTGAATTTATGCGGGTTTGCGGAGTTTTTCTGTCCCCGCATCGCCCTCAGAATCCGCAAAAAAGGCCGCCGCATCCATATCGCTTCGTATGGATGCGGCGGCCTTCTGCCTCGTGTTTGAAAATTACCGTATATTTATGTACTTTGTTTATTTTCTTCCGGCCGGTTTTCTTTTCATGCCGCCCAGAACCAGCAGCGTTCCCGCGGCTGCGATCGCCAGAGCCAGGAACCAGGACGGATCCGACGCGTCCTGCGTGTTTACTGTCTCACTCTGTTGCGGCTTGGATGTGGACGTTACCGGCGTTGTTCCCAGTGTGTCCGCAGGTTTCTGCGTTGCGTTGGGTTCCCGCGACGGCGCTGCGGTCGGATCGGCTGTCGGAGCCGCCGGCGTTTCTGTCGGGGCTGGCGCCGCCGGATCTTCCGGTGTTGGCGTCGGCGCTGCCGTATCCTCCGGTTTCGGCGTCGGCGTTGGTGTGTTTTCCGGTGTCGGCACCGGTGTGTCTTCCGGCGTTGGTGCCGGCGTAGTTTCCGGCGCCGGTGTGGGAACTGCCTCCGCAGCTCCGGCATAGGCCATCGCGTACAGAGAAAATCTGTCGCTCACAAATGAAACGTATCCGTTTTTCACCGTAGTATCCAGAATATCAGCCGATCCCTCATGGCAGCGCACCATGAAGATCGTTCCGGCATCTTTCGCCTCGTCTGGAATCCGGACGCGCAAGGCAACCGCCGGACCTGCTTCCGTTGCCGGAATATCCATCAGACCTTCCACTGCGCTTCCCTCAGACACAACGCTTACGGATACGCCGATCTTATAATACTGGGCAATCCTGCCTTCCTCAGCCACAGACTGCAGCGCCTGCCCGATCGCCTCTTTCTCCGCATCAGCGGCCTGATCAGCAGTCACCGGCTCGATTTTTATGTCAGCTCTGATCTCATAATCCCCGGTCAATCCCGCCAGCTGCTCTGCGTAATTTGTTTTCAGAAAATCGCCGGCATAATCAGCGACGGATTTCTGGTCTACCTGAACCTCTCCGCTCTCCGGGGCGGTGACGGTTACACTTACCGGCGGCTCCGGGGTTGCGGTCGGTGTTGGGTCCGGTGTTGTAGTCGGTGTTGGATCCGGCGTTGTGGTTGGCGTTGGATCCGGTGTCGTAGTTGGCGTCGGATCCGGCGTCGTAGTCGGTGTCGGTTCCGGCGTTGTAGTCGGTGTTGGATCCGGCGTTGTGGTCGGCGTTGGATCCGGCGTCGTAGTC
>JAGHIA010000039.1 GCA_017887445.1 Fusicatenibacter sp. | reverse complement strand
GGGGGTACCGGCGCGATTCGACAGGAATGCCTGATGCATTCCCGTCTCAGCGCGCCTCAGGCTCCGGACTGGCAGTCCTGCGCCTGCCCCGGCCAGAACGCCTCCGGGACGTTAAGATTTTTCAGCCTCCTCACAGATGCCGCGCCCCATCGCCATGCCGCCTGCCCCGGCCCGCTTTCGTCCGCCTTTCCCCACCTTCCGCTTAGAATCAAAAAACAATTTAAAGCATTATTTTCTCGCTTTAAAGCAATAAATTGTTGACATTTTTTCGTCATTGAATTAAAATAACGTTGTTGTGCAGAAAATGGAGGAAAACAATGAAATCAAACGAACAGAAAACCCCAGTTCAGGAAATCCGTTTTTATGACCATATGGAGGATTCCCTGCTGAAGTTTGCGGTGATTATATCAAAATCCAACGACAAATGGGTCTATTGCAAACATCGTGAACGTGATACCTACGAAATCCCCGGCGGACACCGTGAGGATGGCGAGACGATCCTTGAAACAGCCAGACGTGAGCTGTGGGAGGAAACCGGCGCTGTCCATTACGCCATGACGCCAGTCTGTGCCTACGCGGTCGTGAGAAAAGCCATCAACGGTCAGGACACAGAATCCTGCGGGATGCTGTATTACGCAGAGATCACGGAATTTACACAGGAACTGCACAGCGAAATTGAAAGGATTGAATTATTTAAAATACCCCCTGCGGCCCAGACATACCCCCAGATCCAGCCGGCTCTTCTGAAGGAAGCCGCCAGACGGGGATTTTGCTGACCGGGAAAGGAAAAACATATGATTATTGTAATGAAACCAAACGCCCCCAAAGAGGCGGTTCAGAAAGTAACCACGCTGATCGAGTCCAAAGGACTGGAGACGCATCTCTCCGAAGGAAAACAGGTAACCATCATCGGCGTTGTCGGCGACAAGACGCTGCTGGTCAATGAAAATCTGCAGATGTTTCCCTATGTAGACCGCCTTGTGCCGATCACCGAAAGCTACAAGCTGGCAAACAAAAAGTTCCACCCGGAACCCACTGCCGTCAAGGTCGGCAATCATATCATCGGGCCTGGAACCCTGACGGTGATGGCCGGTCCCTGCGCGGTGGAAACCGAGGAACAGCTGATGACCATTGCGGAAAATGTAAAGAAATCCGGCGCACAGATCCTTCGCGGCGGCGCTTACAAGCCGCGCACCTCGCCCTACTCTTTCCAGGGCCTGGAGGAGGAAGGCCTCCGCTACATGGCAAAGGCGAAAGCTGTCTATGGCCTGAGCACCATCTGTGAGGTCATCAGCCAGGAGGCCATCGACGCCGCGGTAAAATATGTGGATATGATCCAGATCGGCGCCAGAAACATGCAGAACTTCCAACTGCTGCGGGAGGCAGGACAGTCCGGTCTGCCGGTGCTGCTGAAGCGTGGCATGGCTGCTACCATCGACGAATGGCTGAACGCCGCGGAATATATTATGTCCGAGGGAAATCCCAACGTGGTCCTGTGCGAACGGGGAATCCGTACCTATGAGACGGCCACAAGAAATACGCTGGACTTGAGCGCCGTTCCGGTCATCCGGCAAAAGAGCCACCTGCCGGTGATCGTGGACCCGAGCCATGCCACCGGAGTGGCAGCTTACGTTGCGCCTCTGGCAAAGGCGGCGGTGGCCTGCGGCGCGGACGGTCTGATGATCGAGGTGCACAACGATCCTGCCCATGCCCTCTCCGACGGTCCTCAGTCTCTGACCTTCGACCGTTTCGATACACTGATGAATGAGCTGGCTCCTTACCGGACGCTGGCGGAAAGGACCTTGTAATACCATGGATAAAATCACAGTCGGCTTTATCGGCCTTGGACTGATCGGCGGGTCTATCGCCAGAGCCATGAAAAAGTTCCGGACGGACTGCTATCTGATGGCCTATTCCCGCACTACCTCCACATTGAAGGAGGCCATTGACGAGGGTATCATCGATGTGGCGCTGGCCGAACGGGATCCACGTTTTTCCGAGTGCGATTACATTTTTCTCTGTGCTCCGGTCAGCACGAATCTGTCGTACCTGCCATTTTTAAAAGATGTGATAAAACCCACCTGCGTGATCACAGACGTGGGAAGCGTGAAGACGGAGATCCACCGGGAAGTCCAGAAGCTTGGGATGGTCCGGAATTTCATCGGCGGACACCCCATGGCCGGTTCCGAGAAAACAGGGTTTTCCAACTCCGCGGACTATTTGCTGGAAAACGCGTATTATATCGTAACGCCGGAATCTGAGATCGGGATTTCCATGCTGTCGGATTTTGTGGAGCTGGTTCGCTCCCTGAAGGCGATCCCCATGGTCTTAACCTGCGAGGAACACGACTATGTGACAGCGGCTGTCAGCCATCTTCCCCATATCGTCGCCTCCACTCTGGTGAACACTCTGGAGCGGCTGGACACGCCGGAAGAATACATGAAGCTTATTGCCGCCGGCGGCTTTAAGGATATCACCCGTATCGCTTCCTCCTCACCGGTCATGTGGCAGCAGATCTGTCTGTCCAACCGGGAGCAGGTGTCAAAGGTTCTGGATGCCTATATCCGTGCCATGGTGCAGGCCAAATACCTTGTGGACAATCAGCGGGCGGAGGATATTTATGAGATGTTCGATACCGCGAAAAATTACCGGGATTCTCTTCCGGACGTCAGAGGCGCGTCCTCCCGTATCTTTCTGCTCTACTGCGATCTGTACGACGAAACGGGAGGAATCGCGGCGGTTACTACGCTGCTGGCGAACCATGATATCAACATAAAAAACATTGGCATCATCCATAACCGGGAGTTTGAAGAAGGTGTCCTGCGCATTGAATTTTACCAGCAGGAGGCCTGCGACCAGGCGAAGGAAGTTCTCGAGGAAAACTCCTATCAGGTGCATCTTCCGAAAAACTGAACCATCCGGAAAAGCTTGTAACTATTCAGCCAGCTAAATGGTTTCGTCCGGCCATTGAAAATCGCTTCGCGATGGGCCGGATGCCTGCAGGCACTACGTTTTCATACGGCCTGCCGAAGATTTCCAGAAGACAATGATATACGCATAGCAGAAACGGCTGTCAGGATTCATGATTTCCTGACAGCCGTTCTGCGTGAATATATAGTATGCAGAGTGTATCCGGAGCGTGTTTGCGATGTACAGGCAATGCGCTGCCGCTCACAATATCATTTTATAATCCGCTCTCCCCAAGGATCCGGCGGATGTTTTCCGTCTCCTCCTCCGACGCCGGAAGTACAGGCGCCGCGCAGTACGGCTTCATCTCCACGCCGCGCAGCTCCACCGCCTTTTTGATTACCGGCACAAACTGCGGCGCCACGTCGTAGATCGCCATCAGCGCGTCAATCTTCTGCTGATACTCACACATCCCTTCCAGATCGTCTCTGCGTGCCCTGTCCGCATAGCCGGAGGCAACCTCCGGAGCAAAATTGGACAGTCCTGCCACGCAGCCGTCTCCGCCGCTTAGCACATTATGACCGAAAAATTCGTCAAAGCCGGAATAGACCAGAAATTCCGGGTACTCCTTTTTCACCTTCTGGATCAGCGCCCGGGTATGGCCCATGGTCGCCACAGTGTCCTTGATGCCGACGATGTTTTTATGGCGCGACACCAGCGTATAGACAAGGTCCGGACGCAGATCGTAACCGGTGCGGTCCGGGAAATTGTAAAGGAGGATCGGTCCGTGTACCTGCTCTGCCAGCCTGTCGTAGAAATTCAGCACAGCGCTGTCCGGCAGATTAAAGTAGTAGGGAGAGATCACCATCACTCCGTCCACGCCCTGCTCCAGCGCATAATTGGACAACTCCACACAGGCTTCCAGATTCATCTCGTTGGTTCCCACATAGACCGTGACACGGTGGGCAATATGGGCGATCGCCTCTTTGATCAGCGCTTTCTTTTCTTCCATGGGAATGGCAAAAAATTCACCGATGCTGCCCAACAGCAGGATTCCATCCATGCCGTTGGCGATCAGAAAATCATAGATTCTTTTGTTTGCCTCCAGGTCCACATGACCGTTTTCATCCATCGCCGTGACAGACGGCGTAATCCATTTTGCGTTCATTCTGTTCTCCTTCTATCCTCACTTCAATCCTCATAGCCTGCGCCCTGCATCGCCGAGAGCGCGTGGCTGGTATACCGTTTGTACAGTCCTTTCCGCGGCGGCCGCGGAACGATTCCCTGCTTGGAACGCGCGGCCAGCACCTGTTCCACTTCCTCTGGTGGACATTCTCTTCCATCGATGCCCACGATATCCAGCGTCCGGTTTTCTACGCTGTACGCAATGATATCCCCCGTCTCAAGAAACGCCAGCGGACCGCCGGCTGCCGCTTCCGGGGAAACATGGCCGATGGCCGCCCCGCGGGTGGCGCCGGAAAAACGGCCGTCTGTCACCAGGGCCACGGTTCCGTTCAGCGTCTCGTCACAGACGATCGCTTCCGTAGTCATAAGCATCTCCGGCATTCCGGACCCTCTGGGGCCTTCGTAGCGGATCACGAGAATATCGCCCGGCTTCACCGCCTTGTCCACCACTGCCTGGTACGCGTCCTCCTCGCAGTTGAATACCCGCGCCGGACCTTTCCGTTCACGCATGTCGTGGCTGCAGGCGGAGTATTTGATCACTGCTCCCTCCGGCGCAAGATTTCCTTTCAGAATGGCCACAGAGCCTTTCTCGCTTGCCTTTGCCACCGGGAAGATCACCTGGTCCCGCTCCAGGCCGTAGTTGTGAAGATAACCGAGATTTCTTTCAAAAAAATTTTCTCTCTGAAGATCCTCCAGATTTTCTCCCAGAGTCTTTCCTGTCACCGTCATCACATCCAGATGGAGCATATCCTTCAGATACAGTTCTACCATCGGCACACCGCCGGCGAACCAGAAGGATTCGGTCAGGTGCTCTCCGCTGGGGTTGATGTTCCCAAGATGGGGAACCTTGTGATTAATCTCGTCAAACAGCTCCGGCTCAAGGATCATACCCAGCTCCCTTGCGATGGAGGGAAGATGGATGGTGGCGTTGGTAGAGCCGCCGATGGCGCTGTGTACGATGATCGCGTTCTCGAATGCTTCTCTGGTCAGGATATCGCTGACACGGATCCCGCGTTCGATCAGCGAGAGAATCTGCCGTCCGGCTTTGCGGGCATAGGCAAAAATGTCCCGCATGGTGGCCGGCATCAGCGCCGCGCCTGGCAGTGTCAGACCCAGCGCTTCCGCCATGCACTGCATGGTGCTGGCCGTTCCCAGAAAGGTACAGGCGCCGCAGGAGGGACATCCGGTCAGTTTATAATCACGGATCTCCTGGTCGCTGACTGCATTTTTCCGTTTCTGACGCAGAGAGATATCCCCGGCTACCAGCGAGGTGGTCATATTGGGCCCTGGCCGCATACTGCCGCCCGGCACGAAGATGGTCGGAAGATCCAGCCGCGCGGCGGCTTTCAGCTGGGCAGGAATGGATTTGTCGCAGGAAGCCGACAGGATCATCCCATCCCATGGATAAACAGAGCCGTGAACCTCGATCATGTCGCAGATTGCCTCCCTGGAGGCCAGTATATAATTCATCCCGTCATGCCCCTGGGCGCAGCCGTCGCAGATATCTGTGGTGTGATACTGGGCCGGAAATCCGCCCTTTTCAAACACACCGTACTTCGCCTGCTCCATCAGTCCCGAGAGATGGGTGCTGCCCGGATGACTGTCGCCGAACACATCCTCCAGCAGGATCTGAGGCTTCGTCACATCTTCCTCGTCCCATCCGGACCCCATCTGCAGGGCGTCAAACTGCGCCCACAGAAGACGCTGGGGCGCGCTCTTTGGTTTCAGAGCCATAAGTTGTTTCCTCCTTTACTTCGCGGGTTTTTGACTATGCCAGTATTTACCCTTGATGTCATTTTACCACAGAAAAAGAGAAATGTTAATACATTGTTTATTAATTAAACAAACTTTATAACGATCCGTCTGGCTGAACTGTTACCCAATTTTACAAATGATTAAAATACTCCGAAATCTCTTCCATCCGTTTCATCTGCTCCACCTGGAACGGACATCTGTCTTCGCAGTGACCGCAGCGGATGCAGCTGTCCCCCTGCTTTTCCAGCTTCCGGTAGTGATCTTTGGCCAGGTCGTCTCCTGCTTTGGCCAGATCGTAATATTTATTGATAAGACCAACATTTCATCCGGCCGGACAGGACTGACAATGATTGCAGTAAACGCAGACGCCCTGCGCGTCCGTTGGCGCAAAGAAATACCACATCCTGCATGTGTCTATCATACAGAATGTGGTATTTTGTCCGGTTATTTATGCTTTTAAGCTCTGTTCTCTGCCTGCGCCAGTTTTATTTCTTCTTCCGTTACGCCAGCAGTCTTTTTTACCTGTTCTGCGGACATGCCGCTGTTCAGCAAGTTTCTGATAATAAAAAGTTTCCCCTGCTCGATGCCTTTTTCAAGGCCCAGATTCAGATTGTCCCGTTCTAATTTTTCCAACGCTGTATACATGTTATCAATCCCCTTTCCGCGGCCAATCTCTACTAATTTCCTATTGCCTGCTATTGTTCCGATTACCGAAAGCAGATCCGGACGCACTGTTACAGCTCCGAATTTTTCCTGTATTTCATCAAAATGTCCGGCCATCATTTCACGGCTGATATCAAAGACAAGCTGAACATCCGGATTGTGAAATGTGTAATTTCCAGAATCTCGGACAGTGAGAAGATTTAACGGATAGTCTGATACCACAGCCTGCAGCTCCTCTGGCATATCTATCATCATTTCTTTCAGCGAATGTGGCCCATCCCATTCTTTTTCGCCGTAATAGATAGTCAGGGTTACTATGGGGTGCAGCCGGTCATCTTTACGCATGCCAGAAAGAAACTCTTCGGCGCTGATATTCTTTCCCGCATCTTCATCTTTTCCGTTATGAGCAGCAGATTCTTTCTGATCCGAAACAAATGTCCCGGTCTTAGCGTCAGGGCGTGTAAGCTCCTGATATTCTTTCAGATACCCCAAGGCGTCATAAATCATATTTCGCAGCGGCATTGCATAATGGACATGCTGCTGGTTTTCAATTCCCATTACCACAAAATCAACGCCTCCGGCAGACTTTTTTACCACATCTCTCGCTCTCGTAAGCGTTTCTTTGTAATCCCTCATTTCAATGACCCCGGAAACATCGGTATCCAGTTCTTCCAAAAGCTCGGGACGGAGCACTTCTTCTCCGTCAAACATTACTGCATTAAACAAATCGGCAAACCGTTCATTGGAACGCCAGAAATCTTTCAGTATCACATCGGCTTTCGTATGTCTCAATCATTTCCTCCTTTTTCCTCTGCTTGATATTTCGACGAACTTTTTTGTTCTCCGAAAGATTCCTTTTGATGATGATGATGATAAGGCGGCGTAATCGTTCAGTCTTACGAAACGATTACAAGGCGAAAATTTGCAACTATTCAGCCAGCTGAACAGTTACGGCTGTTTTGGTTTTCAGTTTCTTTATCTGTCTTTATTATAGCAAACCCATCCATCTCTGCCAATCGAACAAAAGATGAAAAAAAGGAAAAACTCATAACGATTCAACCTCACCAAATCCTATCTTTTTTTGTGAAAATAACAGGTTTCTCATTGAAAACAAAATTGTCGGTTCCGTCTTGTCGATTTTCACCGTTACGCTGACGGTATCGCTGTATATATCGTAACCTGCGTAGTTTTCATCCACATTGGCAACTGCACGGATCAGATACTCTATATCGGTGTCTACCGATGTGGGAAGATATGCAATATTACCGCACAGATGGTTGAAATATGTTCTGTGTCAATAAAAATCAGTTGTTTTCCCAGTTTAATTTTCCGTGAAACACGACTTTTTCGGTGCCCTTCCGGATTCTCCCAATCTCATAGCAGCTGTGATATCTGGAAATCTTTTTGATCACCTGTTCTGCTCGGCTTTCCTCCACAACCACGCTCAGACCTACGCCGCAGTTGAAGGTTGACAGCATTTCTGCCTCCTCGATAGCTCCCAGCGTTTGAATATAGCGGAGAACCGGCAGAGTTTTTATCTTTGACAGATCGATCTTGGCGCAAAGTCCATCTGGGATAATCCGGCATAGGTTCCCCTGAATACCTCCTCCGGTAATATGTGCCATTCCGTGAAGACCAGAACATTCAAGAATCTCGAGAATCGCTTTCCGGTAAGATGTATGAGGTTTCATAATCTGCTCCAGGAATGTTTCACCCTGGATTTTTTCCAGTTTGCACTGGGGCATCTGCTCCATCAGCATCCGAACTAACGTATATCCGTTGGTGTGAAGGCCGTTGGAAGCAACCGCGAGCACCACGTCCCCTTCCTTCACAGCAGAGCCGTCAATAATCTTCTCTCTGGAAATGATTCCGGCAATACTGGACGTGAGAATATAAACTCCCTTCTCCACGACCTGCGGCTGAATGGAAGTTTCACCGCCCACCAGAGAGCAGCCGTTTTCCTGGCAGGCTTCAGAGATACCTTTCACAAAGGATTTGATGGTTTCCTTCTCGGCATTGCCGCAGACAATGGTGTCCAGCACAGCAAGTGGCACAGCGCCCATCACCATGATATCATTGACCAGATGGTTGATCATATCGTGGCATACAGACTCACCGTAACCATATTCCATAGCCAGCTTTTGCTTGGAGCCTGGCTCCTCCGACTTCAGCACAAGTACCGGGTGACAGATTTTGGGGAAATCAATATCATACAAGGACGCGAACGGCCCAAGACCATTCAGGACTCTCGGGTCTTCCGGCTTCATGTACTGAGCCATTTCACGCTTCATCGCGTCTGTGTAGGAAATATCTACGCCGGCCTTACTGTAGGAATAGGCAGTTTCATGTCTTTCCTTTCCTGCAAGAATTTCATCCACTGTGGTTCCCAGAAGCAGGGCCAGTTCTGCGAGAAGTTCCACATTGGGCAGCGTCCCGTTTTCCCACTTGGAAACTGCCTGGAAGGAAACGCCAAGCTTCTGGGCCACCTCCGCCTGTGTTAACTGTGCTTGTTTTCTTTTTGCCGCCAAAAAAGCGCCTGTTTTTTTATAATCCAGCATGGGATTACCTCCTGTGTTTTCTTTATAAGAATACTGTAACGCATAGAAGAAGGCGCGGCAATAACTGAATCGGGGAGTTTTCTGTTGTTTTTCTACCGTGGATAGAATCTTTGTAATTATTCAGCCAGCTGAATCGTTGCGAATTTTATGCACCTCCCCTTCCGAAAAATAAATACCACATCCTGCATGTATCTATCATACAGAATGTGGTATTCGGCCTGGATATTTATGCTTTTAAGCTCTGTTCTCTGCCTGCGCCAGTTTTATTTCTTCTTCCGTTACGCCAGCAATCTTTTTTACCTGCTCCGCGGACATGCCGCTGTCCAGCAGGTTTCTGATGATAAAAAGTTTCCCCTGCTATTCTTCCTGCCGCCGCGCCTTCCCCACGGCCAGCGCCACCGCGATGCAGGCGAAGGCAAACAAAATCTGGATCACCATTCCCTGGATCAGCTTACGCTGCAGAGAATCTGTCAGCGTGCTGTTGAAGCTTAAAATCGAGATATTCTGCGCGTACCAGTAAGTGGGGAAAAACTGACCAATCTTGCGTACAGCGCCGGTCAGAAGTTCCAAAGGAACGAAAACCCCGCCCAGAAAACAGAATCCAAGACTGAAAACATTTGCCATTCCGTTGACTGCAGCAGCGGTTTTCGCCAGACTGCCGACAAAATACGACGCAGCCAGCGCTCCGCACATGATCGTAAAGCCATTGAGAACGATCAGCCATTTATTGGGACTGGCCCAAAACTGACCGGCGCAGGTCACGATTCCGATACACTCGCAGAGTACCCAGCAGAAAACCCCAATGGTAAAAAATGCCAGAAGACTCTGAATACTCTGGCTTTTCAGCGTCAGACTCGAAGCCAGCAGCCGTCTGCGGATATCAATGTTCTGATACTCTTTCTGGATCATTCCCATCACAAAGCAGAGAATGCTGAAATACAGATACGGCATAAATCGAAATACATTGTAAACCGCCAGGTCCTCCCTGGAGCTTTCCAGCACGACATTCCCTTGGATCTGCGCGGTTTCGAGTACCTGCCGCGCCGCTTCCTCTGGGGATTCTGTGCCTGCCAGGCAGACCCTGGCGGTGTTGACAAAACTGTCGATCCTTCCGTTGACATAGTATTCCCACTGGCTGCCGGATTCCGTCAGCGTCTGCACCGGCTGTTCTCCCAGGATGTAGGTTCCCAGGAAATCCTCCGGAATAATCACCGCGTAAAGAATTTCCGTACTGTAAACAGCTTCCGCCAGCGTGTCCATATGGTCCTCCATGCTGCTGACCTTGTGGTACGCTTCCAGATATTCCACCAGCGTTTTTGACCAAAGGCTGTTGTCACGGTCCACAACGCCGATGGACAACCGCGTCTGCTGGTAGCTTCCGGGGTTGCTTTCTCCGGAGGTGAGACGTACCATACCGACCGCCACCGCCAGAAAAATCGAGCAATACAGAACGAAGGTGGACAGATTTCTTTTCAGTGCGATCAGGTATCCCTTATATACTTTCATAACGCATTCTCCTCATCGATAAAACGGCAATTCCAAGAAGCAGGAGGCCCAGAGCCGCCAGCAGTCCCAGACTTCTGAAGTATCTCTCTGCGTCCTCATACACCAGCACACTGTAAAAGGCGTCTGTGGTCAGCGCGCCCGGATTGATCCTGTTGATCAGCGGCACATATTTCTCAATGGCGCCTTTCACGCCAGAGATCATCAGATCCGCGGCAAAGGAGCAGGTCATGCTCACAGCCACCACCAGTCCGTTTTTCAGTTTTTCACTGAGACTGCCCACGGTTCCGATGACCATCCCCAGAGCCGATGAATACAGCGTCGCCGCCGCGCAGATGACAAGAATTCTTCCAATCTGTCCCGCCAGATCAATGTCTCCCAGAACCACATCCATATAAAACAACAGCACCGCCACCTCCGCAAAGCTGATAATCCATGCGGAGAGAAGGCTGGCGGTAATACTCTCATACCGCTTGACACATCCGGCCGCCAGCCTTGCGCCCAGAGCGGAGGTGTTGGCCTGCACGCCCACGGTGTTGTACATGCCCATAAAACTTCCGTAAAGGCAGGTCATGGCAATCAGAGCAAAGAAATAATTCTGCACATTGTCCATAGACCTTCCTCCGAAAGATACCGTCTCGGTACTGGCCCTGTACCCGGCAAGCTCCGCGGCTGCGCCCGGAAGCTTTTCCGGATGCTCCTGCGCGATCCGGTTCAGCAACGTCTCATTCTTCTCGTAGATATCCAGCAGCTGGGAAAGCATGCTGGTGTGGATGGAATTTTCCCCGATCACCAGTCTTCGTTCCCGGCCTCCGTAAAAAATCCCAAGTATTTCATCCTCTTTCAGCGCCGCCCTGGCTTCCTCATCGGACATGGGAGTAAGCTTCAGCCATTCCTGGTCCAAATGGTCCAGATACTCAAAAAAGGCGTCCCCTTCCACGGCAGATGACGCCGTGTCTTCCAAAACGAAAGCCGCCGAAATCTCACCCATCTCATTCTGACCCAGCAGTCCTCCCAGAGTAAAATGAAACAGAGTGGCCAGGATCAGGGGAAAGAACATGGTCCAGAAAATATTTGCCTTCTCCCGGATATTCACCAGGATCTGTCTTTTCATGATCAAAAACATAACAAGGTACCTCCTCAAAACTAGAACGTGTTTGGAAATTCATTCCTGTAATCTGCACGCCCCACTTTGCGTGGAATTTGAACATCCATTTTCAAAATCTTCAAACACCCTCTAATCTCTGAGTTCCTTTCCCGTAATTTCCAGGAACACATCGTTCAGTGTGGGAAGCTCGGAAAAACACCTGCCGCAGGTGATGTGTTCTCTGTCCATATAGTGGAGCAGTCCCAGAAGATGATTTCCGTTTCCCTCAAACCGGAGCGTCAGCGTTTCCTCCTCATAAACGGCGGAAAAAACCTTGGGCATATGCCGGATCGTCTCCAGCTGCGGACCGGTCAGACGGATTCCCTCCAGATGGACCTTCTCTCCTGTCTTGATCATGTTCTTCAGTTCTTCCTTTGTGCCCATGGCCAGACATTTTCCCTTGTCCAGAATGGCGATCCGGCTGCAGATCTGTTCCACCTCCTCCATGTAGTGGGAGGTATAGATGATCGTGGAACCCTGCCGGTTCATCTGGCAGATTCCCTCCAGGATCTTGTTCCGGCTCTGAGGGTCTACCGCCACGGTAGGCTCGTCGAGGATCACCAGTCTTGGCTTGTGGGCGATGCCGCAGGCGATGTTCAGTCTCCGCAGCAGGCCGCCGGACAGCTTGTTCGGACGCTTCTTTTCGTAACCGTCCAGTCCTGTAAAAACAATGGCCTCCTCCACCAGCTTCTTCCTTTTTGCCCGGTCCGGCACATAAAGTCCGCAGAAATAATCTATGTTTTCAGAAACCGTCAGCTCGTCAAACACCGCCACGTTCTGCATGACAATACCGATCTGCCGCTTGATCTCGTAGCTGTCCGGCTGCATTTCTTCGCCAAAAATCTTTATGCTGCCCTTATCAAATTTCAGCAGGGCCAGCAGACAGTTGATCACTGTGGTCTTTCCGGAACCGTTCGGTCCCAGCAGTCCGAAAATTTCCCCTTCCTCAATGTCCAGGTTCAGGTGGTCCAGGGCAATCGTGTCTTTATACCGTTTCACCAGGTTCCGAATTTCTATCATCGCCATATCATTGTCTCCTTCCAGATGATCCGCGGGTATCAGATTTTTATGCTTAACTTGATATGTCTCATCATACCAGACTTCCCGCCGTCTTCACAGTGTCTCCTGTCAGAACCTGTCATGACAAATGTCACATAGGCAGCCGGAAGAAACTGTGATATAATTGTCAATAAAATTACTGCAATGGGAGTTGATACCGTGAACCGATTGATCGATAAAGCGCTGCTGCTTTTCTACTCGCTGGGCACCTGCCTGCTGGTGCCGGCGGATCCTTGGTATGTTTTCTTTTCCTTTCTCGCGGTGGCGCTGTCCTGTGTGATGGAAGCTGCCGAAAAGAAGGTGTTTTCTCTGACGGTTCTTGGCGTTTACGGATTGCTGACGCTGGCGGAACCTGCGGGGATTTTTTTCTTCCCACTGCTGGTTTACGACGGCCTGTCGGCAGCGGCTTTTTCCTGGAAAGCGCTGTGGCTTTGGCTGCCTGCCGGAGCTGTTCTATTCGTCACGGGCGCGGAATACACTCCCTTTATCATTTACTATCTGCTCTGGGGAAGTTTCTTTGGAGGACTTCTCTGGTACCGGAACGTCTCCTACGAAAAGCTTTCGCACACTTTCCGCAGGGTCCGTGACGATGGAATGGAACGGACGATCTTGCTGAAAGAAAAGAATAAAACGCTGATTGAAAAACAGAATTATGAGATTTACGCAGCGACGCTGAAGGAGCGGAACCGGATTGCGAGGGAAATCCACGACCATGTGGGCCACATGCTCTCCCGCGCCATTTTGATGACCGGGGCGATGAGAACCGTCCTGCGGGACCCTTCCGCCGCGGAACCGCTGGCACAGCTGGAGGACACTTTGAATACGGCCATGAACAACATCCGGGAAAGCGTGCATGATCTTCACGACGAGGCGGTGGATCTGAGAACTACGGTGGAAACACTGGCCGCCGGTTTTGGCGGCTGCCCCGTTGCTTTGGAGTATGACATTGCGGTCCCGCCGCCGGCGGAGGTGCGTTACTGTATGATTGCGGTGCTCAAAGAGGGCCTGTCCAACATTTCCGCCCACAGCCAGGCGACCAAAGCCCGGATCATGCTGCGGGAGCATCCTGCCATGTACCAGCTGATCATTCAGGACAATGGCGCCGGTTTCCCGCCCGACCGGTCATCTTCGGCGGATGGTTCCATTCCCCGCGGCATCGGCCTGGCAAACATGCGGGAACGCGTGGAAGCGCTGAACGGATTGTTTCATTTGCAGACAGACCACGGGTTCCGTATTTTTATCTCTATTCCAAAAAAATCATAATACTGTAATTATCCAAAGACAGGAGAACATCATGAGAGTATTACTTGCAGACGACGATTTTTTTATCACCACCGCCCTGAAAACCATCCTGGAAGCAGACAGTGAAGTTTTGGTGTGCGGATGCGGAAGAAACGGAAAGGAAGCGGCTGCGCTGTACGCTTCGCTCCGGCCGGATATCCTGCTCATGGATATCCGCATGGAAGAAATGGACGGCCTGGCCGCCTCGGAGGAAATCCTCCGACAAGATCCTGCGGCTAAAATCCTTCTTCTGACCACCTTTCTTGATGACGAGTACATTATCCGAGCGCTGAAACTGGGCGCCAGGGGATATCTGCTAAAACAAGATTACAACAGTATCCTTCCGGCGCTGAAAGCGGTCTGCTCCGGCCAGACGGTTTATGGAAGCGAGATCACCGCGAAGCTCCCGGCGCTCCTGGCCGGACAGAAACGCTTCGACTGGGAAGCGTTCTCCATCGGCGCAAGAGAGCTGGAGGTGATCCGTCTTGTGGCCCAGGGCATGAGCAACAAAGAAATTGCCGGCGCCCTCTGTCTCAGCGAAGGGACGGTGCGCAACTACCTGAGCGTCATACTCGATAAGCTGGAGCTGCGCGACCGCACACAGCTGGCCGTTTTTTATCTGAGAAACGAGCCTGTTTGATGATATCTATGGCAACGGAAACATTCAGTTCCGCAGCCGGAAGGTTTTTGCTGCCAGACGGTAAACCAGCACGCAGGCGATGACGCAGTAAGCCACACAGAACACAATGGCCAGCGTACCGAAAACCATCGTATCCATTTTCGCCCGCATAAGCAGAAAGCAGACAAAATAAGTACCCGACGTCACCAGCCGGTAGGTGGAACTTGCCATATCTGTGTAAGCGTTGTATGGCTGCAGCAGATAGTAGCAGGTCAGGTAATGTACGGAAAAGAACACATTCATCGCCAAAATGGAGATCACCAGCACCGGATAATTCATCACATGCTCCGTTCCTCCGGTGAGATACAGCAAAAACGCCAGTCCGCCTCCGATGACAATGGCCGGCGGCAGATTCAAAAGGATCAGCTCCCGCAGGCGGATCTGAAACAGTTTCAGGATAAACGACGGCTTTTTGTAAAAGGAGTAGGTAAGCATACTGTGGTCGCAGTTCATAAACAGCACCTGGGTGTAAATGGTTCCGCGGTTGCACGAATACATGATAAATGTAAAAAACGGCAGCATGGACAGGATCAGTCTATTGGTGGTCGTCCGCACCGGTTCGTTGATCAGAACGGCGATCACCAGTCCCAACAGCACGCAGGCACAGATTCCCGTCGTCCGCTGCACCGGCTTCCGGAGGATTTTTTTGTGTCTCCGTACAAACAGCTGATGAAAAGCCTCGAACCCTGTTTTGTCCGTCCGGATATCCAGTTCCTGGCTGATGTATTTTTCATTCTGCTGCTTGTTTACCTGGCGCACCTGCGCTTTGAAGTCGGTTCCGTACCGTTTTTCCGCGAGGATCTGCTGGTACATTTCCCGGTAGTAAGGAAAGCTCCGCAGTACCCGTACACTGTAGATGCCAGACAGCGTCACAAGAAGGAATACGGCTCCCGAAACCTCCAGCGGCAGCGCCACTCCCAGCGCCGGCAGTCCGTAAGCCATGCCCAGCAGGAGAAAGGTTGCTGTCCACAGATACTTTCCCGGCAGATTTTCATTGGTGCTGATACCTGTGCGCAGGTAACGTTTCAGGCAGATCAACGCAAAGATCATTTTCGCGCTCACCACAAACAGCGGGAACAAAAGACAGAGCGGCAGAGGTACGCCGGCCTTATGGCCGAACCACAGGGAGAACGGCAGAAATCCCACGGCAAACTTCAGCATCTGATAAATGTAATTGGAAAGCGTATACTTCCTGGCGTCCATGCGCATGAGGATCATCGCGTAATATTTGTCGTTGGTGGGATTGAAGATCCAGGTATTCATCATGGCTCCGATCACGGTGAACAGAAGCAGGATATGCAGGTAAACATCCGCCGGCTCCGCCTGCTTCGGATACATCTGAAGCGGCAGCCAGACCATCAGAAACAGGTACAGAAATTTCCCCAGAAACGCGGAGACGATTTCCCAGACAAAGCTGACTCCATTGACCGCCCGTTTCAGTCCATGGCTGGCATACAGCGCCTGCGGAAGCAGCTGCCCCACCAGCGGAAGCTGCTTCAAAGAATAAATGATGCTGTTGACCCGGTATGTATTGCGGAGAAAATAGGAAATACGAAAGGCTTTAACCATGGCTCTCCTCCTTCAGCATCTCGATGATCTTATCCTTAAACTCCGAGGAATCCAGATTCTCCTTTTCAACCTCCTCCAGTCTGCCCTGGTTCAGGATCACGATCTCGTCGCACAGATCCAGCGCCAGCTCCATAATGTGCGTGGAAAAAAGAATGATCCGTTCCTTTTTCAGCTGCCGCAGCAAGCCTTTCATCTCCTCGGCCACCACCACGTCCAGCGATGTCAGCGGCTCGTCCAGAAGGAGCAGCGGCGGCTCTGCGATGATGTTGATCAGCATCTGCATTTTGTTTTTCATTCCGTGGGAATAATCCTTCATCAGCTTTCTTTGGTCCTCCGGCTCGATGTTGACCATGCGGAAATATTCTTCCGGCGTTTTGGGGCTGGAGATGGTTGTCTCATTGATTTCCAGGAAAAATTTCAAAAACTCCTCCCCGGTGAGAAATTCCGGCACCGTGGGCGTGGACAGTACATAGCCGATATCATCGGGAGAGGTCTGCCTATGTCCCTCCGAAACGGAAAAATAAAACGTTCCCCCGTCCGTGCGGATGTCCCGGTTCAGGCAATTAAACAACGTGGTTTTTCCCGCGCCGTTCCTTCCCAGCAGACCGTAGATCTTGCCCTCCTGAAAGGTAAAATTGATATCCTTTAGAACTTCTTTTTTTTCAAAGCTTTTCTGCAGATGTTCAATGACAAACTCCATATTCTTTCCTCCTGAATAATAGCGCCATATAGGACTGTTTCCCGTATTATAGCAAACTATTTGGTCTGATTCCTGACAATTTTGTGACATTTTTCGAAAGAAAACGAGGAAGTTACAAAAAACGCCGCGGAATATCCGAAGTTCACGGCCATACGGCAGTGAGCGGACATTCCGCGGCAGTTTTCCCAGCGGTAAATCTCTGTCCTTTCTGAAAAAGAATTACAGCAACAGAGCGGCAACCTTTATTTCTGTTTCAGCATCTCAATAAGTTTTGCCGGCGTGGGCGGATTGCCTTTGTAAAGGGCCATCATCCGGTAAACCTTACCTGCCAGAAGCAGGCAAAGCGCCGATACCGCCAGCACAAGCAGCAGAGAAACCAGACCCATGGCAAGCGAAACCTCGCCCAGCATAACACGGCTCGGCGTCACCAGAATCGACGTAAACGGCACAAAATCCAGCCATTTCGCAAATGCTCCGGTTCCCATGCTGCCGATCCCTCCGGCATAAAGCGCCGCCAGAAAGCTGACGATGAGTACCATGGTGAACAAAACGTTGGTGGAAGAAAGATCTTCCGGCTTTCCTGCCGCGGAACCGCCGATGGCAGACAACGAGCAGTAAAGGAAAAACCCGGAAATCATCATCACAATCGCCAGAAGAACCCCCGGCACTGTCAGTACCCCCTGGAAGCTTTCCAAGGAATCGAAAAACAGCAGAAGGAGCATCTGGGAATCCGGGTTGATGGTCCGCACCAGCACGCTGCCGGCGGCGAAACCTCCGATCAGGCACACGGCCACAATGAGAAACTGCAGCATACTGGCCGCAGTGATCGCCAGAACCTTTCCAAACACCATCGCCGTGGGTTTTACCGTAACCAGGAACGTATCCATCAGTTTTGAGGTCTTTTCCATAATGACGTTGTTGGCCACTCCCTGTCCGTAAAACAGTACCAGGAAGTACAGAAGCATAATATTCAGATACGGCAGGAGCATACCCAGTACATCCCGCATGTTTTCCAGCGCCGACTCTGTGGCAGAGAGCATCTCGTCGCCGGCGGTGACCGTCTCAACCATTGTGGGCACCAGCAGCTCCACAGCCGCGGCAGGATCGATGCCGGATTTCTGCAGGAGGATCATCTGGAAGTTGGTCTGAAGAAAGCCATTCACTTCCTCCGCGTCGCCGGTAGACAGTTCTGTGTTTTCCGGCAGCAGAACATGCAGCTGATACCCTGTGCCGCCGGATATGCCGTCAGCCAGAGCGCCGCCTGAGCCATCCTCTGCTTTGCTGTCCTGTGGTTTTTCCAGCAGGACGATCAGACTGTACGGATCCTGCGCCGCCTGTGTCTCAGCCTCATCAAGGCTTTCCAGGGAAAGCCAGGAAATCTGTCCGAAGGTTTCCCCTCCGGCCTGCGCCAGAAGGCTCCAGTCCGCCGCTTTGTCAGTTTCATCCACAACCAATACCTGTTCTACGGGACTTACCTCCGCCGTTTCCGCCGTCGGATCGGAGCTGCCCCCGAAATACTCCACAGCCGCCATGATCCCTGCCGGCAGCAGAAAACACAGCAGCGCAAAAATAATGGTTCCAGCCAGATATCCTTTGCTCTTTACCTGTCTTTGAAAGGTAAAGGCAAATACTTTTCCAAGTCCTTTCAGTTCCTTTTTCATGTTATTCCTTCTCCTTTCCGGAAGACTGATAACAGTTCAGCCAGCTGAACTGTTACGGCATCCGGCCATGGAAAATCGCTTCGCGATGGGCCGGATGTCCGCACGTACTACGTTTTCATACGGTCTGTGCAGTAAATGCACAGACCTGGCTGAACTGTTACGAAGACTGGTCCTTCGCCATGACAAACATCTGGCGGAAGGTGGGTCTGCTGCCGCGGTACATCAGCAACGCACGGTACACTCTCGCGCTGAAAAGCGTCAGCAGAAGGATTACCGCCGCGTCGATGACCCAGGAAAGCAGAAGGATCCCGATCCCGATATTTCCAAGGATATACTGCGCCGGCGCGCAGAACACAGAGATCACCGGGCAAAGGCTGGCAAAGATATGAAACGCGTCCTCGCCGATGCTGCCTGCCAGAACCGCCACAAAATAACCGGCGAATATCAGCATGGTAGACAGGGTGGAAGCGCTCTGCACATCCTCCATGGTGGAACATCCGGTGCCGGAAAGCCCCGCCAGAATGGAGAAGGTCAGATACCCCAGCAGCAACGATACCACAATAATAGCAACCGTCGCCGGACTCAGGTTCAGCAGATCCATGGAAAATCCCGAGGCGGCCATGGAATCCGTGATTGAGGAAACGTCCATAAACCGGCTGGTTACAACCCAGGAAATGCAGAATCCGGCCAGCAAAATGGCAAAATAGCCGAAAATGTATAGCATGGCCGCAAGGATTTTACCCACCAACAGCGCGAGCGGCTGAACGCTGACCATCAGCATCTCCACCAACTTGGAGGCCTTCTCCTCCACCACTGCCCGCACGATATAAGTAACGGCGAAAATACTCACCATCATCACAACAATGGAATACACCAGCTGAAGACCATACTGAAGACCCCAGTTCACTTCTTCGCCCTCACGGTACTCTTCCATCGTCTGCACCTGTCCGGAAACACCGGCCATCAGAGTGTCCTTCTGCTCCCCGGAAACCTGAAGCGCCGACAGCTTTGCCTGCTCCAGACTCTGAGTCATCAGCGTTTCCAGCATGGAAAGGTCGCTGTCAGAAGGCTCATTTTCGGGAAGACACTGTATGGAAACCGTCGTTCCCGCCGTCTCGTTTTTGGAAAACAGCACATACACCGCGTTGTCCTCTCCCTGAGACGCAAACTCTTCCATGGGAAACGATGCCTTTTCGAACATGGTGTCCTTATAATAGCTGTCTTCCCTGGCTATCTGTTCCGGGTCAACAGAAAATCCCGTCTCGTCCTGCCAGTAAACCTTGGCGATCTTCGAGGTCTCCCCCGCGGCCATTCCGCCGCCGGAGAACAGAGTCATGACCGGGACAGAAAAGATGGCCATGACAAGCATGATGATCAGTGAGATCATATTTGCCTTGTTTTTCGCGAACTGCACAAAGGTGAACGAAAACACCTTTCCAACGCCCTGAAGTTCTCCTTTATTCTGTTTCATGGACCTCACCTCCTACCGTTGAGACAAAAATCTCGTGCAGGGACGGCTCCCGAAGGTCGAAAGTGATCACACGGACCCTGTCGTTCATCAGCTGAGCCAGCAGCTGGTTGGCCTGGTCCTCTCCCGTCACCTTCAACTGGTATTCATATTCCTTTTCGGTAAGCTGCGTGACGCCGGCCCGCTGGATATAAGATGAGATATCCTGTTCCGTTTTCAGGCGCAGGTTCACGCGTCCATAACCTTTCTTGATCTCATTGAGATTTCCCTGGAGCAGCGCTTCCGAGCGGTGAAGGATCGTGATGTCGGTACAGAACTCCTCCACCGTGGCCATCTGGTGGCTGGACATGATCAGGTATCTTCCCTTGGCGATCTCTTCCCGGATGACGGCCTTGAACAAATCGGTGTTGACCGGATCCAGGCCGGACAGCGGCTCGTCGAGGATCAGAAGCTCCGGATCTGAGATCAGCGCGATCATAAACTGGATCTTCTGCTGATTTCCTTTGGACAGCTGGTCCGCCAGCTTCGGTTTCTGGGCCTTGGCTCTTGCGCGTCCTTTGCCTGCCGCCGGCTTGGCCGGGTACAGATACTCTTCCACCTGCAGGCGCTCCGCCCAGTAGCGGATCCTTTTCTTGGCTTCCGCCTTGGAAACGCCCCGCAGTCCCGCAAAGTACACCAGCTGGTCCATCAGCGGATATTTGGGATAAAGTCCCCGCTCCTCCGCCAGATATCCCACGTTGCAGGTACCCGTGTCCAGAGGTTTTCCGTTCCACAGCACCTCGCCGCTGTCCTTTGCCAGCATTCCCAGCATCATACGGATGGAAGTGGTCTTTCCCGCGCCGTTAGTGCCAAGCAGAGCGTAAACGCCAGGCTTTGGCATTTCAAAACTCAGGTTATTGAGAACCGTCTTGGTCCCGTATTTTTTCGACAGGTTTGAAACAATAAGACTCATACAATCAATCTCCTTTATTCCCTCTCGTATTTAATTTACCGACAATATACCACGTTTCCGGAACAATAACAAGAAAAATCACAAATCAGACCTGTTATTATTGTAATTTCCGGCCATTTGGCAAACATTTCCACGAGATTGCTGCCAGGCGGGCGTAACCGTTCAGCGTTGCTGAACGATTACACGCTTCACGATGCACAGAAACTGCATGAAATGCAGTTTCGTGCTGCAGGCCTCGGGATTTTCGCACATTCTGTGCGAAACACCTCGCGGGATAGTGGCAGACTGAACGGTTACAAATTATTTTTCTTATTGTTTCTTTCCTCTGAATATGATACCATCATTAAACAGGAATTTAACCTGAAACCATACGGAGGAAAAATGATATGCACACGCTGAAACGGTTTATTCACTATTACGGCCCTTACAAAGCCGTCTTTTTTCTTGATCTTCTGTGCGCCACCATCATCAGTGTGGTGGACCTGGCTTACCCGCAGATCCTGCGCACTCTGACCAATACATTGTTCACAGAAGATGCCCCTGCGATTCTGGACGCGCTTCTTCCCATCGCCCTTGGCCTGCTGGCCATGTACATTGTCCAGAGCCTGTGTAAATATTATGTCAGCTATCAGGGACATATGATGGGCGCGAATATGGAACGGGACATGCGCCAGCAGCTGTTCGACCATTACGAAAAGCTGTCCTTTTCCTATTATGACCAGAACAATTCCGGACAGATGATGAGCAAGCTGGTGTCCGACCTGTTTGATATCGCGGAGTTCGCCCACCACGGACCGGAAAATCTGTTTATCTCTCTGATCAAGATCATTGGCTCCTTCCTCTTCCTGTTCCTGATCAACTGGCGGCTGGCGATTCCGCTGACGGTGCTGGTCATCTGTATGTTCCTGTTCTCCCTGAGCCAGAACCGGAGAATGCAGGAGACCTTTATGGAAAACCGCCGGAAGATCGGAGATGTCAACTCCAGTCTTCAGGACACCCTGGCGGGTATCCGCGTGGTACAGTCCTTTGCCAACGAGGAGGTAGAGCGGAACAAATTTCAGAAAAGCAACCATGGTTTTTTAATGTCCAAGGACGCCAACTATAACTGCATGGGAAATTTCATGGGATGGAACCTGTTTTTCCAGGGAATGATGTACCTGGTGACTCTGACCTTCGGCGGCTATCTCATTGCCAAAGGCCAGATGCAGGTGGGTGACCTGGCCATGTATTCCCTGTACATCGGTATTTTCATCAGTCCCATTCAGATCCTTGTGGAGCTGACGGAAATGATCCAGAAGGGTCTCTCCGGCTTTCGCCGCTTCCTGGACGTGATGGAGACGGAACCGGAAATCCAGGACGCGCCGGACGCGAAGGAGCTGACGGATGTGCGCGGCCATGTGGCGTACGAGGACGTATCCTTCCATTACAGCGACGACGACACGCTGGTGCTCAACCACGTTTCCTTCGACATTCCCGCGGGAAAATCCATCGCTCTGGTGGGACCCTCCGGCGGCGGAAAGACGACCATCTGCTCTTTGCTTCCCCGGTTCTATGACGTGACCGGCGGCCGCGTGACCATCGACGGCCAGGACGTGAGAACTCTGACGAAAAAAAGCCTGCGCAGCCAGATTGGCAGCGTCCAGCAGGACGTTTACCTATTCTGCGGGACCGTTCGCGAAAATATCGCCTACGGCAAACCGGACGCCACCATGGAGGAGATCATCGAGGCGGCAAAGAAAGCGAACATCCATGAATTTATCCAGGAACTCCCCGACGGCTATGATACCTTTGTGGGCGAGCGGGGCACCCGCCTCTCCGGCGGACAGAAGCAGCGGATCTCCATCGCCCGCGTGTTCCTGAAAAATCCCCCGGTGCTGATCCTGGACGAAGCAACCAGCGCCCTGGACAACGAAAGCGAACGGCGGATCCAGAAAAGCCTGGAGGAGCTGGCGAAAAACCGGACGACGATCACCATCGCCCACCGTCTCTCCACCATCCGCAACGCGGACGAGATTCTGGTGGTGACGGAAGACGGCATCGCGGAGCGTGGAACCCACCGGGAGCTTCTGGAAAAGAACGGTATTTACGCGCTTTATTACAAAATGCAGTTTGAAGGGCTGGAGTGAGTTTGAAAATTGCTTTCTGCAAGATGTGTGTGCGTCACAGTCTGTGAGAAATTTGTTCCAAAATCAGGAGGCGTAGCGGGCTACGCTGACTGATTCCGGGGCAAATTCCACGCAAAGTGAGGCGCGCAGAAAAAAAGAGATGTTTCATAAAACGAACTTTGTTTCATGAAACATCTCTTTTTCTTCTATATTCTGAGTCCTTTGTCCCGCATGATTTAATGGTTCTTACACAGGTTTTTTGGCTAAATACAAAACGTAGGTATCATTGAATACGATTTTGTTTCCGGCCTTTAAAACCTCATTTTTCAAACCCTGAAAGAACCTGGTTTTATACGGCTCGGGAATCACTATATGGTCACAGTGCGTGCCACAGAAAGCCACATACTCATCCGCTGTAAACTGGCGGCGCCCGTGAAATTCACGTTTCTCAAAACCCGTATACCCATAATTCATGGCATTGGCATATTTGAACCCTCCGTGCTTATACTCTGTTTCCGGTCTGAAATATTCGGAATACACCTTCTGAATTTTGTTGTACAAATCTTCATTTGTTGCTTTATAATCACCTATGGTCAGCATCATCGCCAACGTTCCGCCTGGTTTTAACAACTCAAAGGTCTTTCCAAAAGCAATTTCTTCCGGAATCCACTGGATAGTTGCTGCAGAATATATCACATCGAAGCTCTCGTTTTCAAAATCATGCGTGATAAAATCATCATTCACGATATGAAAATTCGAATACCGGCTGTATTTGCGTTTCATCTTTTCAAACAGATGCTCTCCGAGTTCAATGGCATGGTAATCACAGCCTGTCTTCAATATGGGATCTGTCGCCTGCCCGGTTCCAGGTCCAAGTTCCAGTACCGTCTTATCAGAACCGATTCCTGCATATGAGATCAGATCCGAAAATAATTCCTCACAGTATCGAGGCCGGTACTTATCAAACTGTTCGGGTATTGTATCAAATATTTTTCTGAATTCCATTCTATTTTTCCCCAAGCACCGCTCGCACGCAGTTCGCTGCCGGAAAATCCTTTTTCCCCATTCCGTAACCGATCTTCCCGAGAACCATCTGCGGCATCCGGGAAAATTCGTCGGTATAGTATTTCAGAAGCGCGGCGCCTGTGGGCGTGCAAAGCTCTCCCTCCATGCGTCCCGCGTAACAGGGCACCCCTTCCAGGATCCGGGCCGTGGCCGGAGCAGGCACCGGAAGGATCCCGTGAGCGCAGCGCACCTGGCCATAGCCAACATTGACCGGCGACGTTACAATCCTGTCCGCGCCGAGTTCACGGATCAGCATTGCGCAGCCGATGATATCCGCCAGCGCGTCCGCGGTCCCTACCTCGTGAAAATG
>JAGHIA010000038.1 GCA_017887445.1 Fusicatenibacter sp. | reverse complement strand
GGTCGATACAGCAGACCCGTTCCACCTCATACCCGCCCGCCTGGAAGGCCTGCAGGTCTCTGGCCAGGCTGGTGGGCTTGCAGGAAATGTAAACGACTTTTTCACACCTATATCGATCAATGATCTTCGGCAATGCCTTCGGATGGATCCCCTCCCGCGGCGGATCCAGCACGATCAGATCCGGCTTCTCCGGAATATCATCAAGAACCTTCAGCACATCCCCCGCAAGGAATCTGCAGTTATCCAGGCCATTTCCCGCGGCATTCTCCCTGGCCGCCTCCACAGCCTCCTCCACAATCTCCACACCGACCACTTCCCGTGCCGCCGGCGCGAGAATCTGGGCGATGGTACCCGTTCCGCTGTACAGATCGAACACGGTTTTATCTTTTGTGTCGCCAATATAATCCCGCGCTGTGCTGTACAGTACCTCCGCCCCCAGGGAATTTGTCTGAAAGAAAGAAAACGGCGTAATCTTGAACCTCAGTCCAAGGATGGTCTCATAAAAGAAATCCTGTCCGTACAGGATCCGCGTCTCGTCGCTCTTTACCACATCCGCCAGCGAATCGTTGATGATATGCAGGAATCCCGCAATCTTTCCTTCCAGCGGCAGTCCCAGCACCTGTTCCACCAGCGGACTCAGATCTTCCTCTCTCTGGCTGGACGTGATCAGGCATACCAGCAGCTCTTTGCCGCTCTCCGACCGGCGCAGCAGCAGATGGCGGAGATATCCCTCATGGGACATTTTTCTGTAATAGGGCACGTTACGGCTGCGGAAATATTCCAGCACACAGTTCAGGATTTTTGTCATGTCCTCATGTACCAGCTTGCAGTCCGAAGCCGTCAGCACATCGTAGGTACTTCCTTTCTTGTGCAGTCCCAGAGACAGCGGACCGTCCTTGTATTCGTCGCCAAAGGAAAACTCCATTTTATTCCGGTAGCCGAATTCCTTCGGGCTTCCTTTAATGCCCTCAAAGCGGTAATCCGCCTTCCCTTGTTCGTCTCTCTGGCCGGCAGCCGCGATGGCTTCGTCCAGCAGACGGCGGATCTGCGCTTCCTTCATGCGCAGCTGCTCTTCATAGGGCATGGTCTGATACATACAGCCGCCGCAGGCGGGAAACAGGCTGCACACCGGGTCTCTTGTCTCCAGCGGAGATTTTTCCAGAACCTCCAGCAAACGTCCTTCCGCCTTGTTTTTTCGTTTTTTATTGATGGCAAATCTTACCTTCTGCCCGGGAATCCCGTTTTTGACAATGACCGTTTCCTCACCCACACGGACAATTCCTTTGTTTGGAAACTCCACCCTCTGGATGATTCCTTCACAGATGTCGCCTTTTTTCATCGTGTATCTACTCCTTTATTATTCTTCTTTATAGCTCCACACCTTTAATGTTCTGGTCCTTTTCCCCAGTTTCCCTTCGCCATCCGGCGCATTTTCGCGTAGTAAGCAACAACAAGGATCACCGCCGCGCCGGTCCAGGCCAGGATTTCCGCGTAAAAAATGCCGTTTTGTCCAATGAGCAGCGGCAGAAGCAGCGCCGCGCTGACACGCATGACAAACTCCGCAATTCCGGACACCATGGGCATCAGCGTGTCTCCCAGGCCCTGCAGCGCACAGCGGTACACATGCAGCGCGTACAGAATCACCAGGAAGTAGCTCATGATGGACAGGTAATGGTACGCGATCTCCACAACCTCATCAATCTGCGCCGGGTCGCCGGACACAAACATCCGAAGGATCACCGGTCCGAAGATTAGCATGACCGCCGACACCACCATGGAGGTCACTGCCGCCATAATCATGGCGCTGCGGATCCCCGAGCGGATGCGGTCCAGCCGTCCCGCGCCGAGATTCTGCCCGGTGTAGGTCGTAACGGCATAACCAAAGGAGATTGCCGCCATCTCCAACAGGCCGTAAAGCTTGTTGGTGGCCGTAAAACCGGCGACAAACAGAAAGCCGAATTCGTTGATCACAGACTGCACCACCATTCCTCCAACGCTGATGATCACATTCTGGAACATCACCGGCATACCCAGCATCAGAAGCCTGCCCGCAATCTCTTTGTCCAGCTTCAGATGTTCCCTGCGGATGCTCAGTGCATCCATTTTCCGGATAACCGCAAAGCAGTAGAGGAAGGAAAACGCCTGGGCGATCACGGTCGCCGCGGCCGCCCCCGGGATTCCCCAGTGGAACACCATGACAAACAGCAGATCCAGCGCCACGTTGATACAGGCGGCAATGATCATGGCGTACAGCGGCGTCTTTCCGTCGCCAAGGGCCCGCAGCATGGCCGCCGTCAGATTGTACGCGAGGATGATCGGGATTCCCGCGAACATGATTCTCAGATAAATTTCCGCTCCGCCGTAAATGTTAGCCGGGGTGTGCATCAGATTCAGGAAGAACCGCAGTCCGCCCTGCCCCAGGAGCACAAACAGGACCGCCGCGCCTGCCGTGAGCACCACGGAGGTACCAATGGTCTGCTTCAGTCTTTCCTTTTGTCCCGCGCCGTACAGCTGGGACATCTGAATGGAAAATCCCTGGGTCAGACCGGTCACAAGGCCGAGAAACAGCCAGTTCAGCCAGTCCGACGCACCCAGAGACGCCAGCGCTTCCACGCCGACGCCCTTGCCCACAATGATTGTGTCCACCATTGTATACATCTGCTGGAACAGGTTGCCCAGCATCAGCGGAACCGCGAAGAACAGCAGCAGCTTCACCGGACTTCCGCTGGTCATGTCTTTCGTATTTGTCTTCTGCATCTTCTCTTTCCTCACCTTTCCTGGCAGGTCATGAAAAATATGTCGCGAAAAATAATTCCCACTACCCGAAAAAAGCTCCGGCGCAAACCAGTGCGCCGAAGCTCATTCATTCAACCTGCGTTCGACTTATTCCTCTCCGTCCTCGTCTTCAAAGTAATCGTCAAAATCATCATCGAAGTCGTCCTCGAAATCTTCCAGATAATCCGGGGTAACAAAACGATACACCGCGTATGCGATACCTGCAACGGCGGCTACCACGCCGATGATCGCCAGAACCCACAGAATCACTGTTTTGGGTTTTTCTTCATCGTTTTCTCTTTTTTTCAGGATATCCACCAATTCGTCAATTTTGTTCATGCTCGCCACCAACCTTTTCGTTTAATTGAACGTAATGATCCGCATTCTCCTGAAACAGGCTTCGCGGACATTCCTTATGAAACTTTACGTTAGAATCAGTATACCATAAACCTTCGAATTTTACCACAATTTATAGAAAATTTTCCGCAGCAATGGTAACAGTCCGTAGTGATTCAGCCAGGTCTGTGCATTTACTACACAGACCGTATGAAAACGTAGGGCCTGCGGGCATCCGGCCCATCGCAAAGCGCTTTTCAATGGCAGGATGCCGTAACGATTCACAGCAACCGCAAACACCCACTGTTTATGACGTAAAAACATGATCCGCGCGTGAACAGGCTCTTTTTGCGCAGAAAAATCTCAGTCAGACCCACCAATGTTGCCTGCTCCGGCTACGATGGAAGGTTGCTGATCTCCCGCAGGATCTGATAAAACTGTCCGCCGCACCGCTCCATTTCTCCAAGCACCAGCTGGATCCCGCGCTCAGAGCGGTACCAGTCTTCTCTGCTCACTTCTGTGTCCACCGGCGCCATCAGAAGCTCTGCCTCCGGATACAGAAGCTGATAATACATCCTGCACCGTCTCGCGTGATGGCTCTGACAGCAGATGATGCCGCGCCGCACGGAAATCCCCATGCGGTCCGTGACCTGCCGGGAGTAAATGGCATTTTCATAAGTATAAGAAGCGTTATCCTCCCGCAGGACCGCCTCTTCCGGCACCTGCTCCTTTCGCAGCACATCCCGCAAAAACTCCCATTCCGTGGCGTAAGGTCCCGGATACCGGTCCTGCTGTTGCTTTACGCCGTCAAACGCCCCGTTGATAATGCTGTACTTCCCCGAGGGCAGGATCCACGGCGCCATCCCTTCCTTCCAAAGAACAGCCGCCCGCTGGGCCATCTGCGGCCAGCCGTTTCCCGGCACAAAGATAACGTCGGACCTGCGCGGTTCGTCCTCCAGAAAAATAAAATCCGTAAAGTTCTTTAAAAACAACTCCTGCATTGATTCCTCCAAAAGCTTTCGTAACAGAACAGTAACGCCTTTCGTAACGATTCAGCCGGCTGAACGGTTACGCCTTTCGTCACAGCTCAGCCAGGTCTGTGTATTTCCTCCTTTCTACCACGTCCTGAAAATTTTTTAAATTTTCTATTGACAAATCCTGTCATTTAATTATATAATAGCAAAGCAGGTTGCGAAACGCAACAAAAACATGGGGTCTTAGCTCAGCTGGGAGAGCATCTGCCTTACAAGCAGAGGGTCATAGGTTCGAGCCCTATAGGCCCCATATTTATGTCAGATAATCTGCAACCTTTATGGCGAGATAGCTCAGTTGGCTAGAGCATGCGGTTCATACCCGCAGTGTCGAGGGTTCAAATCCCCCTCTCGCTACTAAGGTTTAAAACAGTGGAAATCGCAATGATTTCCACTGTTTTTCTATGGGCGAAAATGCCGGTGCCTGCAGACAAAGCGGGGCGTGCCGATTGCAGGAATGAACTTTCAAACACGCTATAATCCTGTAACGATTCAGCCAGATGAATCGTTACAGGATTTTTAAAATCCGCCTTGTTCTTAGAGATTCGCCTTGATTTTTTCGATCATCTCCGCGTATTCCTCATCGCTTAAGTAAGTCTGTCCCGGATTCATCTGGAACACGCCGCCCCACTCATACTGATCCTTGTATTTGGGAACCAGGTGCATATGCAGGTGGCATCCGGTGTCGCCGTATGCGCCGTAATTTACCTTATCCGGATGGAACGCCGCGTGGATCGCTTTCGCCGCGCGGTTTACATCCGCAAAAAAGGCGTTTCTGTCCTCGTCGCTGATGTTCACGATCTCGCTCACATGATCCTTATAGGCGACAATACATCTTCCCGGATGGCTCTGCTCCTTAAACAGGATCAGGGTACTCACATCCAGCTCGCAGATAAAAATACCAAACTCAGCCAGCAATTCTCCTCTCATGCAATATCCACAATTCTGATCTTTCATAGGTTCTTCTCCTTTTCTCTTAGCGGACGTTCCGCTTTTCTTTTATCATACAGCAGCTGTCAGAAAAAGTCCAGTTTTTCATAACGCTGCCCGTAACGATTCGTAACAGTTACCGCTGCGCTCACATCTCCCCTCACTGTTTTCTCAGACTGCTCGGCGTGCATCCGTAGATTTCCCGGAACATTCTTGTGAACAGCTTATAGTTGGTAAATCCATGCTTCTCCGCGATCACCATGATATTGTCCTGGGTGTTTACAATGTCGTCGTAAATATGCACCAGCCGCACAAGGTTCACATGGCGGGCATAATTGATCCCCATATGCTGCTTGAAAAACCGGCAGAAATATTCTCTGCTGAGTCCCAAAGAGGAGGAGATCGCCTCCAGGGAGATGGTCTCTTTGTAGTGCTCCCGGACGTAGGCGTTGATCTCGTTGAGCCGCTCCATCACTCTGGCGTCCTTGGTGCTCTCCTCCCGGATCTCCCTGACCGCAAACTCGTTCATCAGCACAAACATGACCTCCATCACAATGGCCTCGCAGCGCATCTCATACCCGGTCGGCTGAAGGATATACATTCTCGGCAGCTCTTTCATCATCTCACAGATTTTCAGATAGCTTTCCAGCTTTTCCCTTTCCAGCGTCTCCCTGGAGCATTCCAGGCGGTACGCGTCCAGATCCGGAATGTATTTTTTCAGGAAGTCCCGGGACACATAAATGGAGATTCCCATGGACACCCTGGCGCACTGGGTGTGATGGATCACATTGGAATCCACCAGCAGAAATTCCCCGCTGACCAGCGCGTGCTTTTTCTTTTCAAAAATGATCTCGCCGGTGCCGTTCAGCGCATAGTGCAGCTCCAGCGCGGAATGCCAGTGGGGCGGCGTGTACTCGCCCCGCTGAGTATAATAATGGATACTGATCCCCGTCTTATCCAGATCATAGATTTGCTTATATATAACATTATTCATTTGGATTTTTCCTCGTTTTTCTCATAAAAATATCAATATTGACCAACAAAGAATCAATAGCTGTACTAAACTCCCGCTGTTTCATGTGGTAGTATAATACCTGTAAACGGAAACAGTAGCACAGAGAGATTGAAAGGAGGCATTTCATATGTCTAACAATAAGAAAACCTGGAAAGAGAAAATCTTAGCTTTCATGGTAGAAAACGTAGAATACTTCGAAGGTATCTCTGTTTTTCTGACCGGTTCGGACTTTGTACCACATAACAGATAAGAAACGCCAAAAAGCAGAGAACCGCTGCGGATAAGCCTGGCTTGCCGCAGTTTTTGTTCAAGTTAATAATCGCATACCAGAGAGTGCAGAGCGGTACAGCAAAATCGTACGATTTCGATTTCCTGTCCGCTCTTTTTTATTCCCGCGGACACCCGATTCTCAGAAACATCACCTCATTGCTGCCGCCGCAGATCATTCCCAGCTTTGCGCTGTGGATATTGTTCAGCTGATACACCTGCCGGTCCGCATCCATCTTTTCCCGCATCATGTCCCTCGCGTGTTTTTCCGCCTCATATTCCACGGCTCCGCCGCCGATGGTCCCCACTGGAGCGCCCAGTGCCGGCACTGCCATACAGGCTCCTGCACCCCGCGGCGCGGACCCGTGTTTTTCCACAATCATGGCCAGTACCTTCTCTCCCGGCGCCGTCAGCGCTTCCAGAACCGATTCCTCAAGCACCTGTGTTTTCTCCCGGTTTTTCACCTGGATCAGCTCGGCCGCAATGCTGACCGCGATCTCCTCGGGCGTCTCCGCTCTGATACTCAGCCCGATGGGCGCGTGGAGTTCCTCCAGCAGCTTCTCTGAAACACCCTCCCCACGCAGGTCCGCTTTGGTCTGCGCCACCTTTTTTCTGCTGCCGATCATACCCGCATAGCAAAACGGTCTCTGAAAGATTCTGCGCACACACTCCTTGTCGCCCAGATGTCCCCTTGTCACCACAACGAAGTAGACGGCCTGGCTCTTGGGCAATTCCCGGAAGATCTCTTCGTAAGTCCCGCAAAGCAAACAATCCGCCTCCGGAAAACGCTCCTTTGAGACAAACTCCGGCCGGTCGTCCGCCACAGTCACCCGGAATCCCAGCATCTTCCCAAGGGGCGCCAGGGACCTGGAAATATGGCCGCCGCCAAGGATGATCAGCTCCGGCTGCGCGCTATAACGCTGCACAAAAAAACGGTTCTCCCCAAGCCATACACAGCTTCCCGAAGGCGTCTCCTTGAGCCGGCCGGTCCACAGACCGATCGGTTCCTGCTCCGTCTCCTGGCCTTCCTCCTTCCCTGCCGGCCGCGATTCCGCCGCCGGTAAACGTCCGGTCTGCTGTGCCTCTGACCGCGCCTGGTCCGCCCCGCATCCCTGGAAAACAAAGACCTCACCCGCTCCCCACAGAACCTGCATTCCCATACGGGGCCCTTCCACGGCGATTGCCATTCCCACCGAAGGTTCCCGCCGCAAAAGCTTGGCCAGACGGCCAAACAGATGTTGCTCTCCGCTCCCGCCTGCAGCTTCTTGATATTCCTCATACCTGTTCATAGCTCCGACTCCTTTTCCTGAAGTGTGTTTGAAAATTCTCCCCGGCCTGCTGCCTTTTTTCCATTATACTTCACTTTCATGCCCTTCACAACCGCACGTTTGGAAAAAACTGTGCGAAAACACTTTGCGGGGCGGCATCAGGCGGGGCTGTTACGGATTTTTCCCATATATTACCGCAAATACAAGAATTTTTTATAAGAATTTTGCACAAAAATGTGGAAAAACGCGCAAGAAAAATGTATAATATATAGCAACAAATGAAAGTGAGGAATTGCTATGAAGCAGAATAATATGTTAGCAATGATTCTGGCAGGCGGCCGTGGCACCCGTCTGCATGAACTGACAAAAAAAGTTGCGAAGCCGGCCGTTTCTTACGGCGGAAAATACCGCATCATCGACTTCCCGCTGAGTAACTGCGCCAACAGCGGTATCGATGTGGTAGGCGTTCTGACTCAGTACGAGTCGATCCTTCTGAACAGCTATGTAGCCGCCGGCCGCCGTTGGGGTCTGGATGCCAAGGACAGCGGCGTATACGTTCTGCCGCCCCGCGAGAAAGCGGACGCCAATCTGGACGTTTACCGCGGCACCGCCGACGCCATCTCTCAGAACATCGATTTTATCGATTCCTACTCTCCGGATTATCTGCTGATCCTGTCCGGCGACCACATTTACAAGATGGACTACTCGGAAATGCTGGCTCACCACAAAGCCTGCGGCGCCGACGCGACCATCGCCGTGATCGAGGTTCCTCTGAAAGAGGCAAGCCGCTTTGGAATCATGAACGCCAACGAGACAGGACGCATCGTTGAGTTCGAGGAGAAACCGAAGGAGCCGAAGAGCAACCTGGCTTCCATGGGTATCTATATCTTCGACTGGAAACTTCTGCGCAAAATGCTGATGGCGGATATCAAGAACCCGGATTCCAACCACGACTTCGGAAAAGATATCATCCCGGAAATGCTCCGCGACGGCAGAAGCCTGTATACTTACAAGTTCCAGGGATACTGGAAAGACGTAGGAACCATCGACTCCCTGTGGGAGGCAAACATGGACCTTCTGGACAAGAACAACGCGCTGGATCTGAGCGACAATTCCTGGAAAATCTATACGGAAGACGTTACCACGCCGCCTCACTACATAGGGCCTAACGCCGACATCAAGCGCGCGTTTATCACCCAGGGATGTATTCTTGACGGCGAAGTAAAGAATTCCGTACTGTTTACCAACGCAAAAGTTATGACCGGCGCAAAGGTTTACGACAGCGTTCTGATGCCGGGAGCCGTTGTGGAGGAAGGCGCTGTGGTTCACCGCGCGATCATTGCCGACGGCGTGAAAATCGGAAAAAATGCTGTAGTGGGAGACCCCAACAGCGAACATATTGAACTGATCTCGAAACGTGTAAAGGGGGACGAATAAAATGGCGAACGCATTTGGTATTATCAATTTCTCTGGAAGAAATATCTGGGTGGAAGGCATGCAGTCCTACCGTCCCATCGGAGCGTTTTCGTTCCTCGGCAGATACCGTGTCATTGACTTCCCGATTTCCAACATGACAAACAGCGGCATCGACCATATCCAGGTTTATATCCGCAGAAAACCACGTTCTCTCATCGAACACCTGGGAACCGGACGTCATTACAACATTAACTCCAAGCGCGGCAAGCTTCATATCCTTTTCTCCGAAAACGGTATGGACCGGGATATCTACAACAACGATATCGCCGCTTTCATCGAAAATATGGGATGCATCGAGCGGGTAAACTATCCCTATGTGATCATCGCGCCCAGCTATATGGTATATTCCATGGATTATGATTCCCTGCTCCGCACCCACATTGATTCCGGCGCGGACATCACGCTTCTGTATCATTCCGTGGACAACGCGAGAGAGGCGTACTTAAGCTGCAACATCCTGGAGCTGAACCGCCAGAAGGGCGTCAACGCTATTTTACCGAACCATGGAAACGCCAAAAACAGAAACATCTTCATGGATACCTATGTAATGAAGAAAGAGCTGTTCATCGAACTGGTAAACAAAGCCCATAAGCTTTCTTCCGCCTACTCCCTGGCTGACGTGGTCAGCGACGAGTGCGGCGAGCTGGATATCCGCGGCGTTGCCCATCGCGGTTACTTTGGCTCCATCACAGATTTTGAGAGCTATTACGCCGCAAACATGGCTCTGGTAGACTCCAAGACTGCCATGAACCTGTTCGATGAGAACTGGCCCATTTACACGAGAACCAACGATTCCAGCCCGACCCAGTATTTCGAGACCTCCGAGGTGAAGAACTCTGTGGTTTCCAACGGATGCATCATTGAAGGCACCGTGGAAAATTCCATTATCGGCCGCGGATGTACCATTCATTCAGGCGCGGTAGTGAAAAACAGCGTGATCCTTCCAGGCGCGGAGATTGGAAAGAACGTGCATGTGGACAACTATGTGGTGGACAAAAATGCCCGCCTGATCCGCACGAAAGAAATCGTCGCGGAGACCGGCCATCCGGGTTATATCCGCCGGGACGACGTGCTTTGATTTGTAACAACTCAGGCAGAACTGTTACTTTCATTTGAAAAGCAGTTCCGGATCCAGCAGATCACCGCTGGATCCGGAACTGCTTTTTTAAACTCCCAAGCACAAACCGGTTTCCTTCCATCTCTCTGATTATTTTTTCTTTTTGCTCCTCCCCCAGGCAGTCCGCCTGATTCAGGAAATAGCAGCCGCCGGGAACGCTTCCGTCCGGTTCTCCTCTTCGCTGTGCGTTTCTTTTCCCCACTTCTTCCAGGTATGTTTCATAACCTCTCACCGCCGCCTGCGCTGCCATCTCCTCCGTCACAACATGATCCGCAGAACAGTTCAGACACCCGGCGGTACACTCCGCCCGGTGACAGACCTGACGCAGCGGTTTTCCCACGGCTGACATTCCTTCCACCACAACGAGATAGTCGCACGCTTCCGGAAGAACCGGTTCTCCAGGCCCCGGCGTTTTCAAGGGCAGACGTCTGGAGCCGTCGGCCTCCGCCAGCACGATCTCCGCCTGCGGAACCACCTGCCGCAAGATATCTCCGGACAGCGGACCCATTTTTTCCCCGCCGCAGACCGTAGTCCCTGCCACTGCGAATCCGTCACGTTCCAGCTGCTCCAGAATCTCCCTTGCAGAACCGTCCAAAACAGCATATTCCCTGGGAAGGTACATCTTCGTCGTCGTCACGAGGAGCACCTGCTTCCCCATCGCCCGGTATTCTTCGGCCAGCCGGTACAGAAGGCTCGTTTTTCCCCCCGCCCCCACCGCGCAGATACAGCGGGCCCACGCGGGGATTTCCAGCGCAGAGATCAATTTCCCGGCGCTCTGTGGCTTATCTCTTCGCCTGTCTTCTCTCTGCCGGTCATCTCTTTGCCGGACATACCTTTGCTGATTCTGTCTTTGCCGATTCTCTCTTTGCCTATAATCTCTTTGCGTATCCTCTCTCTGCAGATGATCTCTTTGCCTCTCCTCTCTTTGCCGGTCATCGTCACGCTGCCGCTCCTTATCCTCCATGTTTTTTATCCTTTCCGTTTTCCGAAATCATAGAACACACGACATTCCCATCTGCGCAGAACATAAAAGCTTCATTTCATATAGTTTCCCGCAGCCTGTCTCCATTTTGCACATTCAGCGCAAAACACCTCATAGAATGGCGGCCGGCAAAACAATCACCGCACAGTATTCTCCATCTGAATGGTTACGTCAGATGACCAGCTCCACAACCTGGTCACACTGCAGTTTCTTCTCCTGCATCAGCAGCTCCAGCGCCACCCGGTTCTGTGCCGGTTCGCTCCAGGCCAGACCGCAGTCCGCGGTGATCTGCCGTGGGATCGGGATCAGCCGGCCTTTCAGTCCAGCCGCTTTTGCTGTTTCCTCCATTGCCATGGCCTGGGTGGTGGTGGCAAAGGAGACAACCACTCTCAGTTCTTTTTTCCGCATACTTCTGCCTGCCCCCGTTTCTTCCCGCTGGCCCTGTGGGGCCAGGTGTTTTTGTAACAGCTCAGCCAGCTGAACGATTGCGTGTTTTTGAAACATTCCAGCAACAAATGCTTTTCTATGCTTTCACGACACATGCGTCACACGTTTTCCTGTACGCTGCCGGCAGCCTTTGCAAGCTCTTTCACCGCCCGCACGGCCAGGTCCACCTCTTCTTCCGTATTAAAATAACTGAAGCTGAATCTCACAGCGCCCTGCTCCACAGTTCCCAGCGCCTGGTGCATCAGCGGCGCGCAGTGAGCGCCTCCCCGCACGGCTATTCCATACTCCTGAGCCAGCTCGTCGCACACCTGGCCGGAAGGCAGATCACCGATATTCAGCGCAATCACAGCCGCGCGGTTTTCCGCCGGCGTCACCGCCACATCCCCGTAAACAGAAACACCCTCCACCAGACGGACTCCCTGCCAGAACCGCCGCATCAGCTCCGTCTCCCGCCGGTGGATCCGGGAGATTCCCGTCCGCTCCAGCCACCGGACCGCCGCCAGCAAGCCCGCGATCCCGTGCACGTTCACTGTTCCCGCTTCCAGCCGCTCCGGCATTCCCGGCGGCTGCTCTTTCCGGTAACTCTGCACACCGCTGCCTCCGGTGCAGAGTCCGTCCAGCTCCAGCCCCTTCCGTACGCACAGACCGCCGGTGCCCTGGGGCCCCAGAAGTCCTTTGTGCCCGGTAAAGCAAAGCACGTCGATGCAATCTCTCTCCATGTCCAGGGGAAAAACGCCAGCCGTCTGCGCCGCGTCCAGAACAAACACCAGACCGTGCTCCCGGCAGAACGTTCCGATGCTCCGGATATCCACAAGGTTTCCCGTCAGGTTGGAGGCATGGGTGCAGACCACGCCCTTCGTCTCCGGCCGCAGCGCCCGCTCCAGCTCCTCATACCGCAGCCGCCCTGCCTGGTCGCAGGGAAGGATGGTAAGCAACGCGCCCCGTCTCTCCTGGCGGTACAGCGGCCGAAGAACGCTGTTATGTTCCAGACAGGTGGTGATTACATGACTGCCTGGGCCGAACAGACTGCCGATGGCCAGGTTCAGCGCCTCCGTCACATTGGCGGTAAAGGCCACCCGGGACGGGTCGTCCATCCCAAACAGACCTCCGATCTCCTTTCTCGCCTGATAAACGGTCCGCGCCGCCTCCAGCGACGCGTCGTAAGCGCCCCGGCCAGGATTTCCCAGCCGCTGCATAGCCTCGCACACTGCCTGAATGACTTCCGGCGGCCGCAAAAGACTGGTGGCCGCGCTGTCCATATAGATCATAAATTTCCCTCCTGTCCGGCGGTTGACAACAATTCCAGACTCAGCCGCCAATCAGCAGCCTGCCCTCCTGGGAATCCGGATGGGAGAAAACCTCCTCCGTCTTTCCAAACTCCGCAATGACACCCTGCTCCATCACCATACATTTCTGGCTCAGACGGCGGATCTCCTCCTTATTGTGAGATACCAGGATGGACACGCCTCCGAAGCTTTTCAGCACCTCCTGCACCTCCCGCTCCATCTCCCGGCGCAGAAAACTGTCCAGCGCCGAGAACGGCTCGTCCAGAAGGATCACCTGAGGCCGCGCCGCCAGCATCCTGGCCATGGCCGTCCGCTGCTGCTGGCCGCCGGAGAGAATGGCCGGATAAGAGTCCGCCACCTCCGTCAGATAGAAACGCTCCAACAGCTCCCTGGCATAGGCCTGCCCCTCCCGGTCCCTGGCTTTCAGCGAAAAGCAGATGTTCTCCAGAACTGTCATATTGGGAAACAGCGCGTAATTCTGGAACAGATAGCCGATGCGCCGGTCCCTGGCCTTGATGTTGATCTTTCTCTTACTATCGTACAGAACGCTTCCGTCCAGCAAAATCTTTCCCTGCTCCGGCTGCAGAATCCCCGCAAGACATTTCAGCGTCACGCTTTTCCCGCAGCCGCTCCGGCCAAGGATTCCAAGCACCTCGTCCTCCAGGGAAAATTCCAGCCGGATGGTTCCCGTCTTTACCTTTTTAACAATTTCCGCCTGCAGTTTCAAAACGTGTCGTCCTTTCCCGTATTTTTTCCACGCTCGAAAAAGTTGATGCCGAAGATCGCCAGCGCGGACAGCGCCACAATGATCGCCGCCCACTGAAACGCCTTCTCACGATTCCCGCCCTGCACCGCCGTATAGACGGCAAGCGCCATGGTCTGTGTCTTTCCCGGAATGTTTCCGGCAAGCATGATCGTCGCGCCAAATTCCCCCATGGCCCGCGCGAAGGCCAGAATCGTTCCGGCCAGAATCCCGCTGCGGCAGTTGGGGAGGATCACCCGGAAGAAAATCTTTCCCTCCTTCGCGCCCAGGGTGCGCGCCGCGTAGAGCAGCTGCCGGTCCATCTGTTCCATGGCGCTTCTGGCCGAGCGGTACATCAGCGGAAAGGACACCACGAAGGCCGCCGCCACCGCGCCCTTCATGGTGAAAATAAAGGAAAAGCCTATCCTGTTGAAAAACTGTCCCACCGCGCTGTTTTTTCCAAGCAGCACCAGCAGAAAAAATCCGACCACCGTAGGCGGAAGCACAAGAGGCAGCGTCAGCACAACGTCCGCCAGCGCCCGCAGTCTTTTCAGCTTCATCGCGGCGTAGGCCAGAAGCGTTCCCAGCAGCACCGAGCAAACTGTCGCGCAGACCGCTACCTGGATCGAAATCCACAAAGGCGACCAATCATCCATAAGTTTTCCCCATTTCTATTTATCCTTGTAACGGTTCAGCCAGGTCTGAGCATTTCCTGCACAGGACCTATGAAAACATAGCGCCAGCAGGCGTCCGTCCCATCGCGATGCGCGGTTCCATGGATGGCTGCCTTAACGATCCGCCTGGCTGAATCGTTACACCCGCTTACTCCAGAACTGTGAATCCGTAAGACTCAAAAGCTGCTTTCGCCTCGTCGCCGGTGAGAAACTCCAGGAACTTTTCGGCTCCCTCCGGGTTTGCGCAGTCTTTGATCACCGCCGCCGGATAAAGTACCTGGGGGCCGTCCTCCGGCGCGCTGCAGATAACCTGCACGGCGTCGCTGGTCATAGCGTCCGTGGCGTACACAACGCCGCAGTCCGCTTCCCCTGCCTCCACCCAGGAAAGCACCTCGCGCACGTTGCTGGCAAATACCGCGTGAGACTGAACGCCCTCCCAGATTCCAAGATTCTCAAAGATCTGCTGCGCATACTTTCCTGCCGGAACACTCTCCGCTTCGCCCAGGGCGATCTGCGGCTCAGAATCCAGGATTGTTTCGAAGCTGCTCACTTCTGTCCCGCCCTGGGGAGCGATCAGCACAATCTCGTTTTTCAGAATGTTTCTGCGGGTTTCCGCGTCGATCAATCCGCCTTCCTCCAGAGCGTCCATATTGTCCTCCGCCGCCGAGAAGAACAGATCCACCGGCGCGCCTTCCTCGATCTGCGCCTGGAGCGCGCCGCTGCCGCCGAAGGTAAAAGAAATCTCCATGCCAGGGTCTGCTTCCTTATAGGTTTCTGCCAGCTCGTTCAGAACGTCTGTCAGGCTGGCCGCCGCAGACACGGTAATGGACTGTGCCTCAACCTCCTCGCCCGCGCCGTCCCCGGAATCCCCGCTGCTGTCCTTGGCGTCCCCAGAGCTTCCTGATGCTGCCTGCGCGCTGTCCGTCTCCGGACTGGCGCTTTTACCGCTGCCTTCACTGTTCTCGCCGCCGCTGCAGCCTGCCAGCAGTCCGGCTGCCAGGATCCCGGCCATGCCGATCATCATCCATTTTCTTCTCATGTACTTTTCCTCCTGCTTCGGTTGTTTTTTCATCCATCCGTCACCGTTCCGGTCAGGATATCCAGTCCATGTCCCAGCGCCGGCAGAAGATATTCCAGACTCTCCCGGACGGCTTTGGGACTTCCCGGCAGATTAATAATCAAGGTCTGCTCCCGGATAACCGAAACCCCGCGGCTCAGCATCGCCCTCGGCGTGATGGTCAAAGAATACGCCCGGAGCGCTTCGCTGATCCCCGGAACCTGCCGGTGGGCCACCGCAAGGGTCGCTTCCGGCGTCCGGTCACGCATGGAGAACCCCGTCCCGCCGGTGGTCAGCACCAGATCCGCCAGATGCTGGTCGCAGATATTCCTCAGTTCCTCCTCCAGAAGCGCCTGCTCATCCGGAAGGATCCTGGTATCTGCCACCTGATATCCAGCGGCCTCCAGAAGCCGCGCCGCCTCCGGGCCGCTTTTGTCCTCCCGCACCCCCTGGGCGCTCCTGTCACTGATCGTCAATACAACTGTCCGGTACAAGCTCCATCTCATCTCCTTCCTGTATGACACCTCCGCGAAGTACGCGGGCAAAAACACCCTCCCGCGGCATGATGCACTCTCCCATTTTCTTATAGATCTCACAGTGGCTGTGACATTCTTTTCCGATCTGTGTCACTTCCAGCACCACATCGTTGCACCGCAGCCTGCTCCCCACCGGAAGCTGCTTAAAATCGAAGCCTTCCACCACCAGATTCTCTCCGAACGCTCCGTGGTCTACGCCCGCGCCCTTTTCATTGAACTCCCGGACCCGGTCGTAGGACAGCAGACTCACCTGCCGGTGCCAGCTGCCCGCATGGGCGTCTCCCTCCAGTCCGTAATTTTCGATCAGACGGACGCGCCCGATATTTTTTTTCTGTGTCCCCCGCGCTTCACTGACACACACCGCCAGAACTTTTCCCATTTTTTCTCCTTTCATGGCGCACTGGCTGCGCCAATAATGGTAGATTTGGAAGTTTACTTCCAAACTCCTTTCCTCATTCTAAAAATCAGTTATTGTTTATCCCCCGATTTTCCACATGGGCCTGCTCTCGTCCGTGTGTACGCCATCCCGGGGTTTTTCCCGTACCATTTCGCAAAGCCACCGAGAGAGTTCCTCCGGCGTTTTTCCCATACGGATCTGCGCGCGCACATCGCCGCCCGCCGGATGATGGAGACAGAGCTTCAATTTTCCCTCCGCCGTCACGCGGATCCGGTTGCAGCTGCTGCACAGTCCGCAGTTTACCGCGCTGATAAACCCTATGGTCCCGCAAAATCCCGGCAGCCGGAAAATCTGCGCCGGCCCTTTGGGACTTTGTTGTTCCTGAGAATTGTCATTGCAACAATGTTCATCGGCGCATACAGGCCCGAAGGCCTGCTCCAGCCGCTGAAGGATCCTGCTGCTCTTCACCGGCGGAAACTCCCTGCCGCCTCCAATGGGCATCATCTCGATAAACCGCACCTGCACCGGCCACTCTCTGGCAAGCTTTGCCAGAGGGATCCACTGGCTGTCGTTGATCCCTTCCACCGGCACACAGTTGATCTTCACTGGGATCCCCCGCTCCAGACACGCCCGGACGCCAGCCAGCGCCTCATCCAGTCCGTCCCGGCCTGCAATGCGCCGGTACACGTCACGGTCCATGCTGTCCAGGCTCACATTGACGCCCGCCAGTCCGGCGGCCTGCAGCGCGGGAAGCTTCCTGGCCAGTCCCACCGCGTTGGTTGTTATGACCACCTGCCCGATCTGGGGCAGCGCGGCCATCCCCCGCACCAGTTCCGGTAAATCCGGCCGTGTCAGAGGTTCCCCGCCGGTCAGACGGATCTTGCGGATTCCCGCCAGCGCCGCCGCCCTGGCAAAGATCAGCCATTCCTTCGCCGTCAGCAGTTCCCGGGAGTCCAGAAACTCCGGAAAAGAGCCGTCCGGAAAAGGGTTCTCCCGCTCTGGCATACAGTACATACATCTGAGATTACAGCGGTCCGTCACAGAGATCCTCAGATAATCAATGGTCCTCCCCCAGGAGTCTTTCAATATCCTGTCCATCTGTCTCCTTTCCTGCTCCCAGAGCGTGTTTGAACATTCATTCCTGCGATTTTCAAACACACGCTGAGGATTCCCGGTATTCTCCGCTTTTCCCGCCGTTTTTGTAGCACAGACGGATGCCGTTCATTTCCATGGAACGGTCCAGCGCCTTGCACATATCGTATATGGTCAGCAGCGCGATCTCCACACCGGTCAGCGCCTCGATCTCCACACCGGTCTTTCCCACCGTCTTCACCGTACAGCACGCTTCAATTTCCAGCGTCTCCTCCAGATACTCAAAATCGACGGTACACTTGGTCAGCGCCAGCAGATGACACAGAGGGACCAGCTCAAAGGTACGCTTTGCCGCCATAATGCCTGCGGTTCTGGCGATGCCAAGCACATCGCCTTTTTTCATGGAACCCTCCCGAATCTTCTGAAAGACCTCCTGGCTCACCCGGATCCGCCCTTTGGCAATGGCCGTCCGCTCCGTCACGTCTTTTTGTCCCACATCCACCATCACGGCGCTGCCCGCCGGGTCAAAATGCGTAAACTCTCCCATTCTTTCTTTTCCTTTCCCATTACTGTCCGAATCCACAGTCCGGATATGTGCACACCTGGCAGTTCTGGCATTGTCCGCCGTGGGCAAGCAGCACAAAATCCCGTTTGCAGAGTTTTTCCCCGGTCAGAAGCCGCGGAACGATCAGATCGTAAATGGAGCGCCGGGCATACATGACGCATCCCGGAAGTCCCACCACCGGCACGCCGTCCACATAAGAAAGCATAAACATTGCCCCCGGAAGCACCGGCGTTCCGTAGGTGATTACCTCGCCGCCAAGCGCACGGATGGCGGACGGGGTCATGTCGTCCGGGTCCACGGACATTCCTCCGGTCACCTGCACCATATCCGCGCCCTGGTCAAGAAATTCCCGCACTGCCTTTGTGATCTCCTCTGGGTCGTCTCCCGGAAACCTCTGGCCAATAATCTCTGCGCCGAGTTCCTCAGCCTTAGCTTTCAGCACCGGCCCGAATTTGTCCTGGATCCTTCCGCTCTGAATCTCCGAACCGGTAGTCACGACTCCGATCTTCGCCTGACGGAACGGCCGCACAGAGATCACCGGACGGTGTTCCGCGCAGATTGTCTCAAACGATGTCAGGATTTCCTCTTTCACAGCCAGCGGAATGACCCGCGCGCCGCCCAGCAGTTTCCCCTTTGTCACCGTCTTGTTTCCATGAATGGTAGAAAAACAGATCTCGTCCACAGCGTTCAGCTCATACAGAGCGTCCAGCTGGATACTCAGCACACCGTCGCAGGCGGCCCGCAGCTCGATCTTCCCCTCCTTCACCTCGCTGAAGGTGATGTTCTCTCCGGCCGCAGCCTGCACCATCCGCTGGGCCGCGTCGTTCTCATGGACATACCCTTTGCTCAGGTCCCACACATAAATATGACGCTTGCCAAGGTCCAGAAGCTTTTCAATATCTTTTTCTTCAATCACATGCCCTTTGGCAAACGCTCTCCCTTTAAATTTTCCCGGAACGATCTCCGTGATATCATGGCAGAGCACCATGCCCACCGCGTCCTCGACCCGTACCTTTTCCATTTCTCTTCCCTTCTTTCCGCAATAGTTATCAACCTGTCACCGTCCCGCCAGGTGTTTTCACGCCAGGAGAGTAAATATCTAATCCCCTGCTGCCTGCCGTGCTTTTGGAATCTGTCTGCTCAAGATTCCCTCCAGAACGCTTCCCGCGATACATCTCGCCTTATCAGAAATCGTAAAGCAGTTTTTCTGCTGGCTTTCCCTGGGGTCAATGTCGGCGATCTTAAATCCTTCTGTCACCGGGTAACCTTCCCGGAGCAGTCCCCGCAGTACGCCGGACAGCGCCGCCCGCACCGGAACCTCCCCCACATAAGCAATGATCTGGTCCTTCTCCACAAGATCACCAATCCGGCTGCAGTTGATCATTTTTCCTTCCGCGGGCGCGTGGATCACACGCTCTTTTCCGAATCCCGCAATCACACCCGGCACGCCGGTATTGGGCAGCGCGGTCCCTTCCGTGAGGATCCGTCCAAGATCATGGCCCCGCATCGTCTCAATGACCAGATGGGCGTCCTTTCCTGCCGTAAATCCAGGTCCGAGGGCAATCACTGTGTCCGCCATCTGGAGATGCGTGCCAAGATTTTTCTTCGCCAGGATTCCGTCCACCAGTACCTGCGGATGAAGCTGTTCCAGACAGCGGCAGTCACCATCTGCCAGCACCGGAACCTTTCCCATCCGCTGACAGCGGGCCGCTTCCTCCAGATTCTTCACAAAGACGGCCTCCACGTCCTCCACCGTCCAGCTCCCCTCGTAAACCGCCTCCGAGAAGGCCACATACCTGCGGATAGCCGAGGGATGGTCTGTCTCCAGCACCAGCACGGAAAAACCGCAGCGGTGGAGCCGGTGAATGGTCCCGGTGGCAATATCTCCGCCGCCCCTGACAATGACCTGAAATGCTCCTCTCATGGCTTCACAACCTTTGCGGCTTCTGTGAGGATCGTGGCGATCTGGTACATGTTTGTCACCGCCCCCACCGCCAGCTTCCTGGAAAGGCCGTAATGATTCAGGCAGGTTCCGCAAGTCAGGATCTCCACGCCCTGGCTCTCCAGGTTTCTCAGATCTTCCAGGCTGTCCGAGCCTTCACAGGACAGCCACGCGCCGCCGTTGTACAGCAGAACCGTCTCCGGCAGACGGTCCAGCTCCGTCAATGCGTAGACAAACCCTTTCATCAGCAGTTTCCCAAGCGCCGGATCTTTTCCCCCCATCTCGTCGGAGGACAGAACCACCACAAGGCCGGGTTCCGTAGCAGCCATCGGCGTGCATGCGCAGTCCTGCGCCTCCCCGGAATCCGCCGCCCGTTCCGGCGCGTGTTCTGAGATATGTTCTGAGGCATGTTTTGCCCCATCCCCTGAAACCTGTCCGGGCGTTTGTTCTTGCTTTTGATCCAAAGCTTTCCCGGCGTCTTTGCGGACATCTTTTCCTGTCGCCGGATCCGTGCTGTTTTTCAGGATCTCCACCAGATAACAGCGCTCCTCCACCTTGCTCCCGGAGGCCGCATAATGCTTCTGCGCCGCCATTTTGCAAAGATTCTGCACTGCAATCTCATTGTCTACCAGCACCTCTACCTTCGTTCCCTCCGGCACAGCCTCCAGCGCACGTTTCGCTTCGATCACCGGAAGCGGACATGCCTTTCCTCTCGCATCAATCTGTTTTACCATGCTTCTTCTCCTTTATTCTTCCATTGTATAGGCTACCAGTTTTTATGTTTCCATCATAGAGTCGCTCAGGGCCGGACAAAAATCTTCGGCTCGGTTCCGCGAATGATCTTCCCCACCACCGCGCACTCAATTTCCTCCGCACGCATACGTCCGGCGGCAGCTTTCGCGTCCTCTTCCGGCAGGCTGACCAGCAGTCCGCCCGAGGTCTGCGGATCGAACAACAGCTCCTCCATCTCAAAAGAAACGCCCTGAAACTCCACTGCCGCTCCCACATGGTTCCGGTTTCTCTGCGCCGCCGCGGTGAGATAAAATTCCCCGGCATATTCCAGGCTCATGGGCAGCCTGGGGATGCTTCCGCTGTCAATCTCCGCGCAGAAAGAATCCCCCAGCATCTCCCGCAGATGTCCCAGAAATCCAAAGCCGGTCACATCGGTACAGCCGTGCACCCGGTACTCCCGTACAATCTCCGAGGCTCTGCGGTTCAGACGGGTCATGGACTGGACCGCCCGCTCCATAGCCTCCGGGGACGCCTCGCCGATACGTCCCGCAGTGCAGATGATCCCTACGCCAAGCGGCTTGGTCAGCAAAAGCACATCCCCGTCCTGACAGCCATTGTTGGCAAAGATCCGCTGTGGATGCACGGTTCCCATTACAGACAATCCGTATTTCACCCCACTGTCGTGAATGGAATGGCCGCCCGCCAGGGTCCCTCCGGCTTCCTGCACCTTCTCGTTTCCTCCCTGCAGGATTTTTCCCAGAATGTTCAGATCCATCTCCTCCGGGAAGCATACAATGTTCAGCGCCGTCTTCACATCGCCGCCCATGGCGTACACATCGCTGAGGGCATTGGCCGCGGCGATCTGCCCGAACACATAAGGATCCTCCACCATCGGCGGAAAAAAGTCCAGCGTCTGTACGATGGCCGTATCGTCAGAAATCCTGTAAACCGCCGCGTCGTCGGAGCTGTCGTAGCCGATCAGCAGATTTTCGTCCCGGACCGCCGGCTTACCCAGCTTTTCCAGCACATGGGCCAGCGCCCCCGGTCCCAGCTTCGCCGTGCAGCCTCCTCCTGTACAGAATACAATCTCTTCTGCCATGTTGTTTCCTCCTTCTATTGCAAAGATGTCAAGGTCAAAATCCGGCGCCCGCGGATGGATTCTGAAAATTCACACATTTGCAGGAACCCTAAACCTCTTAGTTTTCAGAAATTTGCGTTGTGTCCTCAAAGAAAGCTGTTTGAGCTTGCGAGTTCTTTCTTTGAGGACACGGTTTCAGAGTGTGTTTGAAAATTCATTCCTGCAATCTGCACGCCCCACTTTGCGTGGAATTTGCCCCAAAATCAGTCAGCGTAGCCCGCTACGCCTCCCGATTTTGGAACAAATTCCCCACAAACTGTGACGCACAT